>CAZNDJ010000070.1:0-18804 GCA_964571705.1 uncultured Chitinophagaceae bacterium | reverse complement strand
TCGTAGTCAATAATCTGGTCAATACAGTAGGCGGGCTGCAGGCGCAGTGGCAGGTGCCGCTGGCGCAGAGCTGGCATGGCCGTGTAGCGGTACCCGAGGCCGGTCTGAAACTCTGACCCGCATAAAAAACATAAACCCCGTATGCTTTCGCACACGGGGTTTTACCTATTGAGTATAACAAAATCCGTCTTTATTCCTTCACAAATTTGGTACGGCTGAAGGTGCCGTTGCTATTCAGTTCCAGTATATATATACCGGAGCCGAGCTTAGAGATATTGATCTGCTCAGACGATGTCTTGATGTCCATCATGAGCTGGCCTTTCAGGTCATAGATCTTTTGACCGCTTATGCGCTCGGTAGTACGTATGTTCAGTATATCATTAGCAGGGTTTGGATACACACTTACTGCTTTCTCGTCAGAGATATCATGTATGCCATTAGGTCCCTGTATGCTCAGGTGTGCCATAGGGCCGCCTGCTGTTTTGAATACATAGAATGATGAATCGCAGTAAGTATCATAGCAGGTAGTACCCGGTGTGCCTACCGTGAGGCATACTGTGTATTGCCCAGGAGTAGCATACGTGTGAGATGGGTATGGGCTCGTAGAGGTGCTGCCATCGCCAAAGCTCCACAGTACATTCTGCCCATAGTTACCTGTGCTCAGATTGATGCCACTATAGTAGCCCTGGCCTGCGGCATTAGCAGAGTCTGGATAGATCACAAAGTATGCCTGGCAGCCGCCACCTGTAGCAGTATTGCCCAGCGTAATGCAGTCACTGGCTACACAGCCGGCAGAGTCTGTCACTGCTACGCAGATAGTAGGGCGGAGAGACAGCGCAGCAGAGTCTATCACTACTGTCGCCGTAGATCCGCCTGTGATCGTAGTATTGTCATAGGTCCATACATAGTTGGAGTTGCCGGTATTGAGCGCAGATACTGAGAATGTATAGGTACTGTCCTGCTGGCTGGTGAGCGAGAGGTAGGCGCTGCAGGTAGTCTGTAGCGTGTCAAACACATCTACGCAGTTAGTCGCGGTACAGCCTGTGGCGTCAGTCACGGCCACGCATACATAGTAGAAGGTATTGATAGGAGCCAGCGCAATAGTCGGGGAGGCCAGCGTAGATGCCTGCTGGCCATCTACTGTCCAGCTATAGCTATATGGCCCTGTGCCAGATGGCGTAGCTACAAAGGTGTAATCGTTGTTTGATACCGTATAGGTGACAGAGGCCGTACAGCTGGCTGTGCCGAGTACTACCGTATCGCAAGTGGTAAAGCTGCAACCGCCCACAGTGTCACGTGCAGTCAGGCATACCATATAGGATCCTAGCATAGAGTTGTACTGGTGCGATACCTGTGATCCTGATCCCGCGGTGCCGTCGCCATAGCTCCAGGTATAGATCGTAGATGCAGGATTCATAGCTATCGTGCTATCTACGTAGAAGGTAACCCAGCCACCCGTAGGTGATGTGGAATACGAAAACGCTGCAAAACACTGGGCCGAGGCGCTGCCTATACAAAGGCAACAGGCCAGCAGTGCGAGAAGTAGTTTTGATTTCATTTGATTTGTGTTTTTTGTGATCAATCTGTTTTTGACGATACAAATGTATAATGCAAATGGACGGGAGGCAACCTCACTTTTCTTTATTCTTATGTGTCCAATTACATTATTGCAGCGCGTTTTAGCTTTTTATAATTGATTTTTTGAAGTGTTTGGCTAGCCAAATATTGTATTTGATGATCTCAGAATCTTCCTTGTCCAAGGTGTTTTTGCCAGCGAAAAGCATGTCGGCTTTGCGCAGGATATGAGGATCACGGCGATAGTCAGGGGAGTGATTCATGTCTGTCAGCAAGGCTAATATTTTAAGCTCCCGCTGTAGTGTTTTCTCGCCTTCCAGTTCTGCAGCAGTTTTTGATACCTGCTTTAGCCTGTAGGCCAGGTTCTCCCGGTCTCCTGATTCAAATGTAATGATCAGTTCAGATACCTCTATCTTCAGCCGGAAAGCCGCGTCCGCAGATCTGAAGCCATCGCTGATGTACAGGCGTACGAGGTTTTTCAAGGCTTCCTTGTACCGGCCCAGATCGTATAGCAGGGTGACCCGGTTCAGGTAGATATAAAAGTCATACGCATTGTTGCGACGTTTTTTCATGTCTGCATCCAGGGCATCCAGCACGCTCAGTGCCTTTGATGGCTGCAGGTGTGCATAGTTGTACACCAGCAGGCTGCTGTAAAAGAAATAGTATTTGTCGTATAGCATTTTACTAAATGCTTCGATCTCTTTACCTAGCTTTTCTGCATAGGTGAGTGATTCTTTGTGTTTTTGGTTTTTGAATAGTGAGTTGGCCGCATAGGTCAGCATCTGTAGTTTGAGCTCATGGTTGTCACGGTCAAACCATTTCTCTTTTTCAAATTTCTGATAGGTCTCTATAGCCAGTTTTTCCAATGCCTCGTAATTATGCTGCTGCAGAAATATCTTGCTGAGCGCATTGTATATCCTGGCCTCCAGATTCTTGCCAAAATCAGAAGTGGTGCGGGTAGATACCGCTTTGACTTTAGCCTGCAGTTTTTTCATGAGGCTCTGGTCTACAGAGCCGAAGTTTTGTGAGCGGCGCAGTCTGTAGGAGAGGGCTGCCAGGGCATTGTCCATCTCACGCAGGTCGGCCACTACATCGGCATTTTGCTCCCGGCGCCTGATATACTCATCCGGAGCTATCTCTGGCATATCTGATGAGAGGCGGATATACTCACTGTAGATCACATCCAGCATCTCGTAGCTTTCTGTGGCTATGGCACATTTTTCAGCCTTGCGCAGGTAGCTATGTGCTACTTTGAGCAGGTGCCTGGAGCGGTATATGTATGACAGCTGCAGGTACTGGTGCACCTCGTAGAGAGGGTCCTTGTGAGTATTGAGCAGTACCAGGCTGTCACCTATGTTTTCTGTGAGCCGGTTCTTTAGCTGGTAATAGCGGTTTTTGGGCACATCAGTATAGGATAGCTTTTTGATCGCTTTCTCCTCGTCAAATTTTTCACCGCTGCTACGCATATAGTCCAGCAGTATCAGGTCCTTGCGCTCCGCTATATTGTCGCCGGATTCTGATAGTATGCGAAACTTCCTTAGCTCCTCCTTATTGAGCTTGTGTACTATCTGGTTGAGCAGATCCATAAATGGCTTTTTGGATAGCTAAGATATAAATTAAATATCCTGAAGCGGTTTCGTGAATTGTGTACCTTTATTAAAAGTTTTGTCATGAAGATGATCCGCTACATACTTGGAGTACTTTTAGTGTCCGCATCCTTGCAGTCAGAGGCCCAGCTCAGCATCTATATGGACCCGCATGCCTTTGACTCGATAGCCAATAGAAGCTACCAACTCAATAATAGTAATGCCATAAATACTCCTACGGTAGATGTCACGCTCACCAATCAGAGTGGCGCTGCTTTCACAGATAGTATATACTTCGGGTATAGTGTCCGGGCCGGCGGTTCTACTGCTGACTACTTGTCTTATGCTACAGTCTCCTCAGGGATATATTTCCCCACTACTTATGTCACCATGCCGCCGCAGGGATCTGCCACGGTTGGGAGCCTTATTTTTCACTTTACCAGTCCGGTATTTGTGGTAGGCTCATCCATAGTCGTGATCTGGCCGATAGTCAAGGGACAGACCGCCCAGGTGGATTCGGCTACAGTAGTCCTTTCTATCACAGCTCCGGATGGCATCGCTGAGGAGGCTGCTAATTTTGAAAAGGTGTACATGCACGGCTCTAATCTGATCATAGAAGATGTCGAAAATGTTATTGGAGGCATAAGAATTTATGATATCATGGGTCAGCTCATTCTCTCTAAAGAGACCACAGGAGATATGCGCCTGCCTATGCAGCAGTACGCTGACGGAGTATATACGGTAGAGACCATCACAGGCCAGGGCGCCCGCAAGGCATATAAGGTCATGAAAAGATCGGGGTATTAGAATTTACTTCTTGCCCCAGACATACGCAGAGCGCTGTGCCGTAGGGTAGATCACCATATTCGTGATATTGACATGAGGAGGCGCGCTGCAGATGTATAGTGCTGCATCAGCTATATCCTGCGGGTGCAGTGGCTCATAGCCGTCATAGACTTTGGCTGCTTTCTCTCTATCTCCATGGAATCGTACCTCCGAGAACTCTGTCTCGCACGCGCCCGGATCGATAGAGGCACAGCGTATCTCTGTACCTACCAGGTCGAGGTTGATCGCTTCATTCAGCGCCTTTACAGCAAATTTTGATGCATTGTAGACATTGCCCTCCGGATATACGATATGGCCCGCAGTGCTGCCTATATTGATGATATGGCCTTCGCCGCGCTCTACCATCATCGGCAGTATGGCGCGGGTGATGTACAGCAGGCCTTTGATATTGGTATCTATCATCTTCTCCCAGTCGCTGATCAGTCCCTCATAGATCTTATCCTTGCCAGATGCGAGCCCCGCATTATTGATCAGTATATCTGGTACGATCTCAGACTCCTGCAGGTCGTTGGCCATCTTGACCGCCTCGGGAAACTGCCTTACGTCAAAATTGTATGTACGCACCTTTACACCATATTTCTCCTCCAGTATGTGCTGTGCAGACTCCAGTCGCTCCGCACGACGGCCCGTCAGGATCAGGCTCGCGCCATTCTTTGCAAACAATTCTGCGCAGGCGCGACCGATACCCGAGGTAGCCCCCGTGATCAGCACCCATTTGCCATGTACACTATTGCTCATAATATGAAAATAGGGAAAAGACGTGAGACGCTAGACTGAAGATGTGAGAACCAAGAGTCAGGAATCAGGAACGGAATAATCTTATCGCAGGATTTGCATCTGTCTGAATACTTAATACTAACTACTAAATACCCAGCCTAAGCTACTATTTCATGTATGCCTCCATCTCATCCTCTATGCCCTTGCGTAGCTCCATGAGGCGGATGGCATATTGCTGTAGTTGCTTCTCCTCATCTGTCTCCGCTGTGTACATAGGTACGTTCACAGGCCTGCCCTCCGTATCTACGGAGACAAAGATGATCACGCAGTGCGTATTGCGCACCCACTCGTCAGATTGCGGGCTCTTGCTGAATACATCTACAGAGATGTGCATAGAGCTATTGCCTGTATGTATCAGGCGCGCACGGAGCTCCACGAGGTAGCCTATCAGCATCGGCTTGAAAAACCGGATGCCGCCTACGTAGACCGTCACTGCGTAGCCACCGCACCAGTTGGCCGCGCAGGCATAGCCCGCCTGGTCTATCCACTTCATCACAGAGCCGCCATGCACCTTGCCGCCAAAGTTTACATTCACCGGCTCTGCCAAAAAACGGAGCGTTATAGTTTTCTCTTGCATACTGTGAAGATATAAAATAACAAAGGCGACCGAAGCCGCCTTTTGTTGTATTGTCTAATGTCTCAGGTCTAACTTCCATTGTCTATTTCACCCCGATCATCTCTACATCAAAGATGAGGTCAGATTTGGCAGGCAGCGGTCCGCGTGCCTGATCGCCATAGGCGAGGAAGTATGGTATGATGAGCTTCGCCTTTGTACCTACTTTCAGCAGGCCGAAACCCTCATCCCAGCCGGCTATCACACGGCCCATGCCTACAGGAAATTCAAACTCTTTACCGCGGTCCCGTGAGGAGTCAAATTTATTACCATCCCAAAAGGTGCCGGTGTAGTGAGCTACTACTGTCTGACCCTTGCTGGCCACTGCGCCTGTACCTTCTTTCTCAGTCACGATATAGAGACCGGTACCCGTCGGCACAGCGTCAGGAAACTTAGCCTTTACCTTCTGCTCCCAGGCTGCCTTCAGGCCTTCACGGGCTTTCTCTACCTTTTGTTTGAGCAGCGCGTCACGATCATTGAATGTGGCGATAGCATCAAACCTGGTAGCCGCGTCACCTACACGCACGATCTCCATATTGCTGATGGTGTCGCCCTGGCCTATGGAGTTGACTACGTCCATGCCTTCTACTACGTGGCCAAAGACTGTGTGCTTATCATCCAGCCATGCAGTAGGCACGTGGGTGATAAAGAACTGCGAACCATTCGTACCGGGACCGGCATTGGCCATAGAGAGTACACCCGGGCCTACGTGGCGCAGCGTCGGGTCAAACTCATCTCCAAAACGGTAGCCCGGGCTACCGGAGCCACTGCCTGTATGGTCACCACCCTGTATCATAAACTTCGGTATCACACGGTGAAAGCTCAGGCCGTCATAGAATGGCTTGCCCTTCTTTACATTGGCAGCGGGGTGATTGCCTTCGGCGAGCGCGATGAAGTTGGCCACAGTCACCGGGGTCTTTTCAAACTCCAGGCTGCAGATGATCTTTCCTTTATTGGTATTAAATACGGCGTAGAGGCCGGGCTGAGTGAGTATGTCTGACATATTGTATGATTTTGATTTGCGGCAGCATAGTTAAGTATTTACTGCCAAAAGCCCTAAGCTGCTCCACCTCTTGTGGGTTATTCCTATCTTCATGACCATGTCACCACACATCAGGGCCGGCGAGATACTGGCAGATGCATTCCTGCATTATCCGCTCATGCTGCATGCTTTTGAGGGTTTCACAGAGCAGGAGCGCCATCGCCGTCTGTTGCAGCTCTATACCCGCTGCGCGTCTGCTGCAGCTATGTACGGTGGTGTAGTGATGAATGATACAAATGATGGTGCCCTGATCTGGCTGCCCGGTAGTAGTTTCCCGCTCTCACTACCGCAGGAGATACGCTCGGGCATGGGTCTTATTCCATTCACTGTAGGCCCGCGTCCGACCCTCAGGCTGGTCAGGCATGACGGTACGTCAGAGGGGTGGGTCCGGCAGCATGCCGGCGATAAGATGGGCTACATCTGGTGTCTCGGCGTAGCGGCCTCTCAGCGGGGCCGGGGCCTGAGCCGTATCCTCATAGACCGCGCTATAGAGCAGATGCGCGGACAGGGTATGGATACCTTCTGGCTGAAGACAGAAGACCCCAAAAATGTAGAGATCTATAAGAAGCAAGGCTTCGAACTGGTCAATCACATGATCGTGCCCAGCAGCGGCATACCGAGCTGGGCCATGCGGCGTACCATCTGATCGTTAGTCTTTACTATACACATTTACCACTCGCAGCAGTCCATGGCGGTGCTCCTTGTTGGAGGCCGTTTCACGGGCGCGTATCACAGGCAGGGCTGAGCGCAGCGTTCGTACGCGGTAGGCCTTATTGCGATGCACGTGGCCAGCCAGCCAGAGTGTCAGGTTTTTGTGATAGGGACGGAGTGCAGTTGTTACTTTATCATAGTCAGAGGTTGTCAGCCCATTGAAGATGGACATAAAATCATGATGCGGCGGCTGATGCGAGCAGAGTATGATATTGTGGTCTCCTGCGGTGTCTGCACTGACGGAATGCATCAGCCATTCAAACGAAGCGTGTGGGAAATCATTTAAGTGCGGCTTCGGGCCATGCTCACCCTGGGGCCTGCCATATATGAAGCGCGGGCTCAGGTCAAAGAAGACAAACTTATATCCCTTATAGCTGAAGCTGAAATTTTGAAAGAACTGCTCATGGCGTGAGAATGGGCTGTATACACGGATCTGCCGATACCCATCTTCCCACTTATCCGCTAGATTGCTAAGGCTGTCAAATGCTGAGTGGAATACAGCATTGCACAGTGAGTCACCGGTAGCGCACGGTTCCTTCAGCGTGTCGGTATGAGACACCACATCATGATTTCCTATCTGTGGTACAAATGGCATAGTCAGGCTACCCAGTATTTCATTCGCCTTGTCAAATTCAGACTTCTCTCCGCTGTCCGTCAGATCCCCTGTCACTATCACAAACCTGATGTCATGCTTCTTTGCATTGCGGTTCACCCAGTTCACCGCCATGCGCAGCCGCTCAGCAGCATAGCCTACATCTCCTGTGGGCATTGTGTCTCCGCTGTAGCCGGGGCTGCCGTAGTCAGGTATATGCTCCCCTACGTGTATATCTGTCATGTGTACGAAGGAGAAGCTATGGTGATAGCCTTTCTTTTTATTGACGTTGGTATGCATGATACGCTGTGCCTCTGCAGGCAGCATAGCCGCTGTGAGCAGCCATAGCAGGAGGGTGTACTTCTTTCTCACGAAGGGCTGAAAATAAGAAATGCCTGCTGAGAAATATCCCAAAAGAAAAGGGCGACCAAAGCCGCCCTTTATATTCCTGTATTTGTATTGTCTCAATACTCAATACTAACTACTCACTACTATTTTACTCCCAGCATCTCTACCTCAAATACGAGGTCAGCCTTAGGAGGGATCACGCCACCTGCACCACGGTCACCGTAGGCCAGGTAGTATGGTATGATCAGTTTGCCCTTAGAGCCCACATTGTAGAGGCCAAAGCCCTCGTCCCAGCCTGCTATCACCTGGTGCTGGCCCAGCGCAAATTCAAACGGCTGGCCGCGATCCAGAGAGGAGTCAAACTTCTTGCCGTCTTCCAGGAGTGTACCTGTGTAGTGCGCTACTACGGTCTGACCCGGTTGCGCTTTGGCGCCTGAGCCCTGCACATCTACTGTGTAGTAGAGGCCGGAGGCTGTCTTCTGCGCGTTAGGATACTTCGCTTTTACTTTGGCATCCCATGCAGCCTGCTCCGCTTTCTTAGCAGCTTCGGCTTTTTGCCTCTGGGCGGCTTCACCTTCTGTGAATGCCTTTGCCGCATCAAATGCCTTTGCCGCTTTGCCCACGCGTACGATACGTACAGTGCGCATGGTATCGTTTTGAGCTACAGCATTCACCACAGACTGGCCGAGTACTACGTGGCCAAAGATGCTATGCTTGTCATTCAGCCATGGTGTAGCCACGTGAGTGATAAAGAACTGTGACCCGTTAGTACCGGGACCCGCATTGGCCATAGATAGTACACCCGGGCCCGAGTGGCGCAGCGATGCATCAAACTCATCAGGGAACTTGTATCCCGGATCACCCATGCCGCTACCCAGTGGGTCGCCACCCTGTATCATAAAGTTAGGGATCACACGGTGAAACTTCAGGCCATCATAGAATGGCTCTCCCTTGCGCACATGCGTCATAGGGTTCTTGCCCTCTACCAGTGTCACAAAGTTGCCCACGGTCATAGGCACTTTCACGTACTCCAGCTGGCATACGATCTTGCCCTTATTGGTGTTGAATACAGCATAGAGGCCATCGGTCTTTTCCCAGTTAGGATTTTCTGCGGTAGCAGGAGCAGCAGCCGGCTTGGCCGCGCCAGCCTGTGCAAAGGCTCCCGTAGTACCCAGCAGGGTGGCTACAGCCAGGAGTCCGGTCTTGATCGTTCTTATCATCTTGGTTTTATTTTATGAATTTTGATTTTAGAAAAGCCATTGTATTGTCTCAATACCCACTGCTCAATACTATTTCACCCCCAGCATCTGCACATCAAACACGAGGTCTGCGCGCGCAGGTATGGTAGGAGGGGAGCCCTGCTCACCATAGCCGAGATAGAATGGTATGATCAGTTTGCCCTTGGAGCCGATAGGGAAGTAGCCAAAGCCCTCATCCCAGCCATCTATCACCTGGTGGCCACCGAGTGTAAACTCAAACGGATTGCCACGGTCCAGAGACGAATCAAACTTCTTTCCATCCCACAGCGTGCCGGTATAGTGGGCCACTACCACCTGGCCAGCCTTAGCCTTAGGGCCAGTGCCCGGTGTGGTGATCACATAGTAGAGACCAGATGCGGTACGTTTAGCGCCCGGATATTTAGCCTTTACCTTTGCATCCCACTGAGGATAGGTAGCAGCCATCTGGGCTACCTGTGCCTGGTGCTGCTTGATAGCGGCCTGCATCTGCGCATCCCTTTCTTTCTTTTGATCTTCTATGATCTTTGCGCACTCAGCCATCTTTTTATTGAAGGTGCCTACAGCATCCCATGCCTGTGCATCTTTGCCTACGCGTACGATGGTCACTGAGTCCATTTTGTCGCCTACCACGGTAGCATTCACTGTCTTCATACCAGACACGACGTAGCCAAATACATTGTATTTGCCATCCAGCATCGGAGTCGGCATCTTGGTGATATAGATCTGGCTGCCATTTGTGTTGGGACCAGCATTGGCCATGGCCAGCGTACCGGCACGGTTGTGTGTCAGCGTAGGGTCTACCTCATTGATAAACTCATAGCCCGGACCACCACGGCCATTGCCCTCGGGGTCGCCGCCCTGTATCACAAAGTCAGGCTCCACACGGTGCCATGTCAGGCCGTTATAAAAAGCTTTACCCTTTTTAAAAGTTGTCTTTGGATTTGTTCCCTCCGCCAGCGTCACAAAGTTGGCCACCGTGAGTGGAGCCTTAGTGTACTCCAGTTTGCAGACTACCTGCCCTTTTGCATTGGTAAATACCGCATAGAGGCCGTCCTCTTTGCTCCAGTTAGCATTGTCCTGAGATACAGGAGCCGGTGCGGCTGGCTGCTCTGCAGGCTGGGATTGCTGTGTTTCTTCTGCCGGCTTGTTTTCATTGCACGATGACAGGAGCGCACTGAGTGCGATCAGCAGTATCGGCAGGGTGTGTTTGATTTGCTTCATTTATGGTCGTTACTTTTTATTTATTGAAAAAGCTCTTTAGAGCGCTCTATGAATAACTTCTCGGTATCCTCCATGCTCAGCATGCTCTTGCCCCCGGAGGCATTGCGGTGGCCGCCACCTTCATAATATTTGCGGGCAAAGGCATTGACATCTATGTCATCTTTGGAGCGGAAGGAGATCTTCACCTTGTCTCGCTCCTCAGAGAAAAGCACAGACAGTTTCACTGTCGATACTTTAAAGGCATAGTTCACCAAACCTTCATTATCACCTAGCTGCAAATTAAATCTTCTGGCTTCAGTCTGCCCTATCGAAATGTAGGCCACACGCCCATCATTTACAACTTTTAACTTTTCCAGTAATGCGTAACCGAAGTAGTGCAGCCGGCGCTCGTCAAAGACGTTGTTGATCTTGTCACTCACATAGTCCGGAGAGGCACCACGCGCTATCAGGCCACTGGCTACTTTAAATACATTGGGCGTCGTATTGCTATGCTGGAAGAAACCTGTGTCAGCCACCAGCCCTGCGTAGAGGTCCTCGGCTATCACAGCGTCTATCAGCTTCTCGTCTCCCAGCTCGCAGATCACGTCATATACCATCTCAGCCGTAGCGGCATAGGTAGTATCAGAGAATGTGATCGCTGCAAAATCTTCCGGCTGCTGGTGGTGGTCTATCATCACCTTGGTAGCAGTGCTATGGATCAGCAGGTCGGCTACTTTCTCCGCCCGTGATTGCACATTGAAGTCGAGAACAAATATGACCTCCGCCTCTGCCAGCTTCTGGCGTGCTACGCGGTTGTTCTTCTCATCCTCATAGTCGAGTATCGTCTCCGTACCCTTGATCCAGGTGAGATTGGCCGTATAGTGAGTGGGAGATATGAAGCAGGCACTATGGCCCTTTAGCTCCAGGTAGCGCTTCCAGCCCAGGCTGGAGCCCAGCGCATCTGCGTCGGGGCGTGGGTGTGTCACGATCACGCACCGGCGCGGCGTGCTGAGCAGCATGCGCAGGGCGTGGATATTGTCATGATTGATCATTAGGCGGCAAAAGTGCTAAATAAATGGCGGTTTCAAAATTTAGATATGTCACTCTGTGGGATTGAGGCTGAGCCAGTAGCTGTAGAGGAAGACAAAAGTGAGGTAAGCCCATAGCATGGAGAACAGGATATGAATGAGGGTTTCAAAGCGCTTGCCCCGCCATAGCTCAGAGGAGTAGCCGAAAAACTGTATCCCTAGCCGTAGCGCCCAGAATATGCCTAGTCCCAGAGAGAGGCGATGGCCCAATGTCGTATTTTGCAGCTCAGCTGCAGAGGTGATACACAGCACGCCCATCATCAGGACCATCACTGCTACAAATAAGGTATGCACATACATCATTTGCCTGTTGAGCAGGCTGAGAGGTTTCAGCTCTGCCTCCCACTGAAACCGGCGGGGAAAGCCGGCATGCAGCAATGCCAGCGCGACCAGCAGGTACCCTATGATCTTAAAGTGTATCTCCATCTTTGCGGAGGATGAAGATAGTGACGAAAGGATTGATATGCAGCCTGCGGGCTAGTATAAATCCTGTAGCCTGAAATACGGACAGCCAGGACCGCAGTGGGAGGAAATGGAAGAAGCCAATGCTATAGGCAGCAAAATTACACGCATCTCTCAGATGCTCCACTACTATCACATGGCCACCGGGACGCACCGCCCGGTAGCATGCCGCAAAGAAGCGCTCCCGCTCTAATGTATCCCTGATCTCATGCGCCGCAAAAATGAGGAAAATGGCATCCATGCTGCCCTCTGCTACCGGGATATGGCCTGTGCCGATAGTGACCGTATCTCCATGCGCGGGATATGCTGCGCGTGCTCTCCTGATAGAAGGTTCTGTGTGGTGTGCAGGATCATAGAAATCATATGGCGCGATGATGGCATCGGGATATCTCTGACGCAGCAGCACTGTAGTTTCATCAAAGCCTGCATTGATATTGGCAAAATGTCCAGTTGATCTCAGCTCTATACCATCTAGCCAGCGGAGGTCATACAGCCCCGACAGATCATATACATAGAGGGATACGAGTAAGGATACTGCCACTGGCAGAGCCGTACATATGGCAATGGCGATAAGCCAGTATCGTAGATCACCTTTCGTTGCGACAATTGCTAAGCCTGCTATCAGTAGCAGACATGCCGCCAATGCATAAAAGGGCCAGTTGAACCGGACGATATTAGCGATGCCCTGCAGCGGTCTTCTCATGGCTGCCACTTTTCTATACGTCCTTTCTTCCAGTAGTACGGTACATCCTCTATGATAAAAGCGTTGGCCAATTGCGGCTGGCTCAGTGGCAGTTTTTCCAGGAATGGTATTTTGTATTCTAGCACCTTTACGGCTTCCGGCCGCCAGTGATGCCTCACGCCTTCTATGATCAGGACTTCCTTATTACTCTTGTCATAGGTAAAGGTAAACGGCAAAGGCCCAGCATACTTGCGCGCCTCCTGCCAGTCTGCAAATGGCGATCCTGAGGGCAAGGAGCTAGTATCATCGCCCTTCTCTACCACTATCCTCAGTCCATCGGATGCAGACGTGGTAGTAATTCTATTCCCTTGAGTAGTTTGCTGCAGCTTTGATGTAGTGTAGTGATAGTGCGTAAAGATATTGCCCATCAGCTGCATCTTTAGTTTGTCAGTCTCAGATCCCAGTATATAGAGGCCCCTGTATCTCTTCCCTTCGCTATTAGTATATCGTACAAAGATGCGATAGCCGGTCAGGAAGAAATCACTGCCCATAAATGCCGGGAAGCCTTTTGGCCGGAGGCCCTTGGTCTGTACCATGGCTACGGCTACAAAGCCCCACCGGTCATGTAGCGTATCAGGAGTCAGGCACTCGGGCAGGAGTGGCTGCAATTCTTCTTTAGGTACGGCAAAGGTGAGCACCAGAGACCGCTCAAAGAATGCCTCTACAGCAAAGGGATGGTTCTGCAGGAAGCGCAGCATGAAAGGACGTTTAGCGTTCAGTCGTATTCAGTACAAATTCGTTGTACAATATTAATGCGATAAAAGCGAAAGCAAACACAATGTTGAGATGGCCCCACAGCAGCAGGTCAGGTACCAGGCTATACTCCAGTATATTCATCGTCGCTATGATCACTGCCTGAGCTATGGCGCACCAGCGCGCCTTGATCCCGCTTAGTACCCACACAGCCATCAGCACTTCAGAGCACCCTATGAGTATGGTGAGGGGGCGGGCAAAATTACGACCTAATATATGCGCTACTATCTCTGTGTGCCGGGGTACCAGATCTAGCACTTTGCAGAATAATCCATTGGCCACCCATACGGTAGCTATGAGGTAGAGCAGTATCTTGTGTACGCTGGCGTTTTTCATAAGGCTGCGAAAGATATTTATCTAGCGTCTCAAGTCTAACGTCTCTCGTCTGGTTCACCTACTTTTTAGGAAACTTCATCCTGTAGCTCACATCCACATCGCCTTTAGATATCTTCTCCAGCTTACTCTTCAGCAGGCTGCGGCGCAGGGGCTTCAGGTGATCTATGAAGAGCTTGCCCTCTATGTGGTCATACTCATGCTGTATCACGCGGGCATTCATATCATCAAACTCCTTCTCGTGCTCTTTCCACTGGCGGTCATAGTAGCGGATGCGCACCTTAGGTTTGCGCGATACATCCTCGCGGATGCCGGGTATGCTCAGGCAGCCCTCCTCATAGGCCCAGTCAGTACCGGTCTCCTTGATGATCTCTGCATTGATAAACACCTCCCGCACGCCTTTGTGCTCTTCCTCCTCGTCATACATCTTGGTACTATCTATCACAAAGAGGCGGATGGCGCGTCCTATCTGCGGCGCTGCCAGGCCCACACCCTTACTCTTCTCCATGGTCTCAAACATGTCATCTATGAGCTTATCGAGGCCGGGATAGTCTTTGTCTATCTCTTCGCCCATCTTTCTCAGTACCGGATCTCCGTATGCTACTATCGGCAAAAACATTTCTTATTTCTGATTTATGATTTATGATCAGGGCATATGCGAGCGGCTATTTTGATCATTTGCATTCATTTTCAAATTTTCAAATCAGCACATTAGCACATTCAGCCCTTCGTTTCCATATACGATTGCAAGATAATCGTTGCGCTTATTTTGTCTAAATTTTCTTTCTTCCGCCGGTCCTTTTTCTTCATGCCGCCCTGTATCATGGCCTCCATGGCCATGCGCGAGGTGAAGCTCTCGTCCACCTTCACCACTGGTATCTGCGGGTATAGCTTCTGCAGCTGGGCTATGAACTTAGTGATATGCGGCACCACCGGGTTTTCCTTAAAGCCATCATTGTACGGCCAGCCTACCACAAAGGTCTCTACCTGCTCCCGCGCCAGATAGGTTTTGATAAAGTCATAGATGCCTTTGGTCTCTATCGTATCCACTGCGCTGGCTATGATCTGCAGCGGGTCTGTAGCAGCCACCCCCACGCGCCGCTGCCCATAGTCAAATGCCATGATACGCGCCATTACTTTTGTATGAAGGGGTTACTTTTTACCGTCAGCACATTTTCAGATGGCTCCGTATTGGTGGTCACGGTGATCTGCTTCAGCTGCTCGCCTGCGCGTCCCTTAGAGTCAAACTCTACATCTATCGTACCCGTCTGACCCGGCTTGATAGGCTCGGCAGAGTAGGTAGGCACCGTACAGCCGCAGGAGGCCTTTGCATTGCTGATGATCAGGTCTTCCTTGCCGGTATTGGTCAGTTTAAAAGAGGTTTTGTACGCCGGTCCCGAAGGTATGCGGCCAAAGTCATGGACCGTACGCTCAAAGCTCACCGTGGTCACAGGTCCCGTCACTATATTATTGTTAGAGCTCTTCATCGGATCGCTGGAGATATTGTCAAAGGGGCTCGGCTCATTATCCTTTGCTGTCACCGAATCTTTGGCCGCAGTCTCATGCTGCGCCCTGGCCTGCTGGTCGCGCTGATGGTCTTTGTAAAACAAGATGCCCACGCCGATGGCGATAACAAGTAATAGAATAGTATTAATATATTTCATATGCGAAAACGGTGCAAAGTTACGGTTTGCGCCTGCCTGTGCAAATGCCTTTAAATATTATTACAAGTAAATGACGAGAGGAGAGGCAAAGGTGCGGGTTAACTCTGTATCGTCTCAATACGCAATACTCACTACCCACTACTCAATACCCAAAATCAGCACTCCGGCAGGCTCAGCGGTACTGTCTCAGCCAGGCCGCCGTCTGCCGTCTCCTTGTACTTGGAGTTCATATCCAGAGCGGTCTCCCACATGGTCTTGATCACTGCATCGAGAGATACTTTGGCTACATCAGGATTGCTCTGCAGGGCCAGCTGTGCGGCGGTGATAGCCTTGATGGCGCCCATCGTATTGCGCTCTATGCATGGTATCTGTACGAGACCGCCTATAGGGTCGCAGGTCATGCCCAGGTGGTGCTCCATGGCTATCTCGGCAGCCTGCAGCACATGCCCCGGATCGCCGCCGAGGCACTCCGTCAGTGCACCTGCAGCCATGGCAGACGAGACACCTATCTCTGCCTGGCAGCCACCCATAGCGGCGGATATAGTAGCGCCACGCTTGAATAGCGCACCGATCTCAGATGCTGTGGCGACAAATCGGATGATGTCATCCTGAGCTCCCTTGCCAAAGACGATGTGGTACATCAGTACTGCGGGTACCACGCCCGCAGCACCATTAGTAGGTGCCGTCACCACCCGGCCAAAGGCCGCATTCTCTTCATTCACCGCCAGGGCAAAGCAGCTCACCCAGTTCAGCACATCCTGAAAGGTGGTAGCCGTAGCTTGTATCGCTGTGATCCATTCTTCTTTGTTGCTATACGCGCGGCCCTTGAGCAGTTTCTTATTCATCTGAGCGGCACGCCGTGATACATTCAGCCCGCCGGGCAGGATGCCCGTGGCGTGGCAGCCGCGCCAGATACAGTCCAGCATGGTATCCCATATACGCATGATACCTGCACGCGTATCAGCCGGTGTGCGCCAGGCCACCTCATTGTCCAGTACCAGCTCTGATATACTCAGGCCGCGGCCCATGCAGTTTTGCAGCAGCTCGTCGCCATCGCTGATATCGTAGCGCACGCGTACCTGCGGCTTGCTGCTGTTATCTTCACCTTCCTTTACCACAAAGCCGCCTCCTATGCTATAGTATGTCTCTGTCTGCTTCGTACCATCGCCAAAGGTAGCCGTCAGCCGCATGGCATTTGGGTGAAAGGGGAGGCTCTCCCGCTTCAGGAAAAGGAGGTCCGAGTTATAGTCAAACGGAATCTCTTTTACGCCTTTGAGCTTGATCTGGCCATCCCTCTTGATAGCGTCTATCGTGGGCGTGAGCAGCGTAGTGTCAAAGGTGACCGGATCGGCACCGCTCAGGCCCATCAGCACGGCTATGTCTGTACCGTGGCCTTTGCCCGTCTTGGCCAGAGAGCCATAGAGGTCTACCTGCACTCTGACTATATGCCCCAGATCGCCTACCTCCTGTAGGAACCGCTCTGCTGCGCGCCATGGCCCCAGCGTATGAGAGCTGGATGGCCCTACGCCTATTTTGAAAATATCAAAGATGCTTAACTGTTCTTTCTGCATAAACACTGCGGCTCACACCGCGCTCTTCTTAGCAATATTATACGTATGGCGGGCGGTCAGCTTACTGATTCGGTATGCGAAATCCCACCTTGTGATGCCCCTCTATGAGCTTGTCCACTACTACCCGGTCTATGGGCAGGTTTACATCCGTCTCCAGGTCCAGGTCTGCCAGCGCCACCCAGCGAAATGCCTCTGCATCCAGTCCCGGCTTTACTACAAAGTCAAATTTTTTGTCAGAGGTCCTGATCTGCTGCCAGGCAGGTGAGGAGCACCGGTAGTAGACCGATATCACCTGGCTCTCATCATCAAAGGCTGACGGCACAAAGAAATCAGTGGTGTAAAAATGATCCTCGACCGCCACCTGCACACCGCACTCCTCCTGAAACTCGCGTATCAGCCCGTCTATCAGGCCCTCCCCCAGCTCCAGGCCCCCACCGGGAAATTTCGTCGTGTACTTGCCCCTGATCAGCTCATCTGCCACCAGTATCTGGTCGTGCTCATTGACCAGCAGGCCATAGACACGTACGTTAAATCTTCTCAATATCATTACCGGGAGTTTTTTACAAGGGGTAAATGTAATCAGGAAATGGAAATGGCCAATGATGTGCCGATTGTCCGATACAATCCGTTTGTTTTCCGTATTTTTTGGGTACGTGACACGCAATTTATACTTTTGCCACCCATCAAAAAAACTTGAAACTATGAACAGGTTCATCCTGCTTTTCTCCCTGCTGCTGGCTACAGTCGTAGTCTCTGCCCAAACCAATATGGACGAGGTAGTTTACCTCAAAGACGGCTCCTCTGTCAGAGGCCTCATCATAGAGATGGTGCCCGGCACATCTATCAGTATCTGTGATCAAAAGGGCACTATGCACGACTTTGCCATGTCTGCTGTAGCCAAGATACGCCGTGAGAGCCGCCCTAAACCACCCAAGCCGCCATTTTATGCCGCTATAGAGGTGGGTCTCACAGACTTCCCTATACCGAAGCAACTATATAAGAAGAATATACCGCTCTTCTCTGTCAATGTGATAGGTGGTGTCAAGGCGGCAAAGAAGTTTTATACCGGCATTGGCTTTGGTGCAGATGTGTATGGCCAGCGTACGTATCACCTCTCGGCCTACTGGCATATGAGGGCCTTCTTTACGGACAAAAGGATCGCGCCATATTTTGAGCTCAATGCGGGATACAATGGCCTGGTATATAACAGTAGTATTGGCTACTCTCGCTATTATTATCCTAGCAGCCACCAGAACGGTGGCATGGTCAATCCTTCTGTAGGGGTCAAGATAGCTGTAGCGACCAAAGTGGCCGTCACGGTTTCGGCAGGATATAAGTTTGTGGTCTTCTCCGGCTCGGATGCCTCCAGATATTATTATAGCAATAATTACGACCCATGGGGCCATGCTGTGACCCTCAGGGCCGGGGTGGCGTTTTAGTGTTGATCCTTAGGTGTTGATTTATAGGCTTATAGGTGCTTTACTGCGCTTGATGTGTTGATAGCAAATTAAAAGCAGCCATCCATTTTGAAAATCAGTGCTTATTCATATATTTGCGTCCCGTTTTAGCAGAACGGGAGAAAAGGAGTTTGCCTTTTCGGTAGTAACATACGGGAATAGTTCAATGGTAGAATAGAGGTCTCCAAAACCTTTGATCAGGGTTC
>CAZNDJ010000069.1:0-19131 GCA_964571705.1 uncultured Chitinophagaceae bacterium | reverse complement strand
CGACCTCAAACTAGACTACGACCGCATCCGCCGCCGCACGGCCAACCCTCTCTCTGTGATCGGTGCTACTCAGCACAACCTGAAAGATGTCGATGCAAAGTTCCCGCTCAACTCACTCGTGGTAGTGACCGGCGTGAGCGGCTCGGGCAAGACGACACTGATCAAGAAGATACTCTACCCCGCGCTCATGCGCCAGTTTGACGGGGGAGGGGAGAAGCCGGGCTCCTACCGTGAGCTGCGCGGTGATATGAAGAAGATCACCGGTGTGGAGATGATAGATCAGAACCCACTGGGCCGTAGCTCGCGATCTAATCCTGTCACATACGTCAAGGCATACGATTCTATCCGTGAGCTCTTTGCCCGCCAGCAGTTGTCAAAGATCCGTGGCTATACCGCCGGTACTTTCTCTTTCAATATCGAGGGTGGCCGTTGTGAGAACTGCAAAGGAGAGGGCGAAGTGATCGTAGAGATGCAGTTCCTCGCAGATGTACACCTGAAGTGTGAGGTCTGCAATGGCCGCAAGTTCAAGGAAGATGTACTCGAGGTGATGTACAAGGATAAGAACGTTTATGATGTTCTCGAGATGAGCATCGACGAGGCACTGGCATTTTTCTCCGAGCAGAATGACATCGTGCAGCGCATCGCGCCACTGCGCAATGTGGGCCTCGGCTATGTCAAACTCGGCCAGTCATCATCCACCCTGTCCGGCGGTGAGGCGCAGCGTGTCAAGCTGGCATCATTCCTCACCAAGGGTGCTACCACGCAGCCACTGCTCTTTATCTTTGACGAGCCTACTACCGGCCTGCACTTTCATGATATCAAGAAGCTCATGTCATCCTTCCAGCAGCTCATAGAGGTGGGCCACAGCGTAGTGGTCATAGAGCACAATATGGACGTGATCAAATGTGCCGATTGGGTAGTAGACCTCGGCCCCGATGGCGGCGATGAGGGCGGCCACCTGGTCTACCAGGGTACACCTGAGGGGCTGGTCAAGGTGAAGGAATCACATACCGGCTACTACCTCAGGGAGAAGCTGGAGGAGGACAATCAGAACTGAGAATACTTTAACTAGCTGCGTGTTCTAGCGTTTCTTTCTGTTTATGATTTACGTTTGCAAACTTGCAATCCGTAATTCTGTAAATCAGTAATTCCGTAAATCTACATATACGCATGGTCCTTGCCATCCGCCATGTACTGCTTCTCTATCTTCTTTTTCACCAGGCTGGCTACCCACTTTTTGAATGGAGTAAGGTCCTTTAGCTTTGGGTTCTCTCCATGCTTTTTAAACCGGTCAAAAAACGCCTTGGTAGACAGCACTGCAAAAGCTGCGCAGGTATTGTGATCCAGGTGGTCTGATAGATTGAGTAGCTTGATATCCTTCTTGCCTGCCTTAGATATTTTTTCGTAGGCCACTTCAGAGTTCTTGTAGTTCACCTCGCGGTCCCCTTTGCAGTAGCAGAGTTGTACCGGTGCCTCTGGTGCCCAGTCAGTCAGGTTATTCTCACGCAGGCGCTTCAGGAAGACAAAATTTGAATCACTCTTAAACTGCTCCACCAGCTCCGGCCGCACCACCTCACTCGGTACAGCAGGCATCACCTTGTCCAGGTCGTCGTAGGTCTTGGCCCGTACCTCACCAAAGAAGCCCGGTAGCAGCGTATCATACGGCGTGCGGAAGGCATTGTAGACATTCGGGTCGTTGAAGATATGATAGGCCAGCTGATAAGAGATGATCAGGTATGGCAGGTAGAATGGCTTAGGATATTTCACGAACATATACTTCGCCTGCTCTCCGGTCATATCATACGCACCAGACATAGGAGAGGTTGCCGTCACCTTAAAGCGCGGATCATGCAGCGCCTCCAGGTATTTCTGCGCCGCAAAGGACGAGTGCCCACCCTGGGAGTAGCCAGTCAGGAAGAGTTGTCCGTTTGTCTCATAGTGCAGTTGCGCCTTCAGCTCCTCCACAGCATACAACATATAGACGTAGGCCATAGCCTCGCTCCACGCATGCTGGTACAGGTGATGGCCGTCGCCCTTACCCATACCATAGTAGTCAGGATAGAGCCCCAGGTAGCCATCTGTAGCAAAGCCGAGGCAGACGCCCTGCTGCGAGTCCTCATCAGTGATATCGCGTGCCTTGCTGATCTGCGTACCATGGCCGAACATAAAGGTCGGCACCTTCTTGCCCTTCGTTTTTGGCACATAGGCTATACCGGAGCAGTTGATCCAGGTAGAGCTATCTATCCATGGCGCCTTGTAGATCACCTCATAGATATCTACATCGTAGCGTATCGGCAGCGCGATGGTCGGTATATGGTGGCGCTTCCACAGCTCATGGAGTGTTTTCTTGGTGTGGCTTTTCACCAGTGTGGAGCTGACCAGGTAGGCCTGCGGCACATTGCTGAAAGATGCAAAACTGCTGCAGGAGATCAGCAGTACGATTGCGAGGGAGGCAAAACGTCTCATTCTTGTGATTTTGGTCAGCATATTTACGCTTAATAGGTTAACAAAAGTGTGCTAATACCCTTAAATTGAACGAACTGATAGATAATGGCGGTGAACGAAATGCAGGGGCCATGGCTTCCCGGGTGTCCAAATTTGACACACTGCACATTGTTGTCAGGGCAAAATGCCATTTCTGAAGAGGGCGACCATAGGTTTTAAATGTACTTTTATCCTGATACGCCATGTACGCCAAAAACTTTCTGCCCGTACCTGCGTAAAACATTATTGGAATACATCACAGACCCGTGCCCGTTTTGAGAAAGTACTATGCCCTCCTTTTGCTCTTTCTTTGCTCTGCCTTAGGAGTAGAGGCGCAGGGGCTATTGGGCCGTATCACGGAGAGTGATAGCGCTACCACAGTGCTCTTTCAGGCAGAGGTCACCCAGCTGCAGGATGGCAAGGTGGTGGGCACCTACAAGACGCTCTACGACGGTACCTACCGCATCAGGGTCAAGCCTAGCCAGACCTACGAGATCAGAGCTACCTACCCTGGCAGGATGGATACATCCGTCACTATTACTACAGATAAATTTGGCACACTGGCCAGTGGCACGCTGAATATGGCGCTGCGCAAAAATGGCCTCCGCCTGATGGGGTATATTTTTGACAAAGAGGATGACATCCCTATCAAGGACGCCGGCATCATCATCCGCAATGTAATGACACGCAAAGAGGATAAGTACTTCACTGATGTGAATGGCTACTACAACCTCAAAATGGACTTTGAGACCAATTATACTTTCAAGATCGACAAGCGCTCTCCCGGTATCATAAATAAATTTCAGGACACCAGTTTCAATATCTCTACGATCGGGTTCAATCAGCCGCTGGATTTCCGCCTGGACATCCGCCTGGGGCCAGCCACTGAGTTTGTAAAAGACAGGCCCGAGTATAATCCATACGCCCGCCCCGAAAACAAAAATCTCAAGCCTGTAGTGCAGGTCATGGGCAAAAAAGACTCAGCACGTGTCCGTGAGCAGAATGCTGCTCTGGCAGAGCTGGACCGCAAACTGGGCAGCAAAGATTCAGCTATCGCCTCTATAGACCAGAGGCTGAAAGACATCAACACGACAAAGCAGGACGAAAAGCAGGCATCCAATACAGATAGGGAGCAGAAAGCAAAAGAAGCCGCCGAGCGCCTACGTGCAGAAAATGAACGCAAGACACAAGCAGAACTAAAGAAGCGTGAAGCAGAAAAGGCGGAGGCTGACCTAAAGGCGAGGCAGGCTGCTGAGGCAGAGGCGAGGCGCAAAGAAGAGCTACGCGCTGCTGCTGAGCTCAAGGCAAAACAGGAAGCCGATGCTGCCCGCACCAGACAGGAGGCCAAAGAAAAAGAAGAGGCCGCCAATCGAAGCAAGGCCGAGCAGCAGCGCATAGCCCGCGAGGAGCAGGCGCTGGCCCGCGCCGATAGCGCACTGGCTGCTGCCGAGGCACGCCGCGCGCAAAGTGGCAGGCCGCGTATAGAGGCTAAAAAAGAAGAAAAGAAACCGGAGGTAAGGAAACCACTCACCCAGGAGGAGAAAGAAGCTCTCGCACTAGCCCGTGCAGATAGTGCCCTGGCCGCTGCACAGGAGAGAAAGGCAAAGAAAGAAGTGCCAGCGGTGGCTAAAGCTGATGCTGCACAGGTTCAGAAGACGGCTAAAAATGATCCAGGCAAGATCACCTATGCCGTAGTACCATCTGATAGTGCCATGACCGAAAAGGAACGCCGCGAGCAGAAGGAGCAGGATCTGGCCAAAATGAAAAAAGCGCGCGCTGAAGCCGAGACAAAGATCCTGGCAGAAAAGCGAGAGAAGGAGGCCAAAGACAAAGCTGCAAAGAAAGAAAGCAAGCGTCTGGCCAAAGAGCTCGCGGAGAAAGAGAAAGAGCACAAACGCCAGATAGAAGATGACCTGAAGCATGCTCAGGAGACAGCCCGTATCAATGCAAAAAAGGCAGAAGCCGAGAAGCAGCAGCGTGAGCTGGAGGCACGCCGTGCACAGGAGGAGGAGGAGCGCCGCAAGCTCATCAGCCAGCGGGATAAGCTGCTCAGCAACCAGCAGGTAGCAGTAGTCCGCAATCCGGAAACTCAGGACAATCGCCCGGTGGTAAATAAACCGGCTATCACCCGCGATCAGGCACGTATGGATACCAGCCATGTAGTCGTACTCAATACTGCCGCATCACCGGTGAGCAAGACAGTAACGACACGAGGCCTCGTCAAAAATGGTCAGACAGAGGAGCCTGTATCCGGCGTGTCTATCAATATCCGCAGGCTCAATGGCCTCGTATCTCAGGAGGTCACTTCAGACTCACTAGGCGCTTATACTTTCATCGTAGACAGTGGCTATTTTTATCTCGTATCATACTTCCGCGAGGGCTACGAGATCAGCAAGCAGATACTCGACCTCACATCTTATCGCAAGCCGCAATACACGATGCTCATCCAGTATCTCAAGGAGCATGATGAGTTCGACCCTGCAGCGCGTATGCCATTTGTACAGTTTGAAAAGAATAGCTCAAAAGTACCCTCAGACCTCTGGTCAGAGCTGGAGCCGATAGTCAAGATGATGCAGGATATCCCGCAGCTCAAGATGAAGATCTACGGTATGGCATCTGCTGACGAGGACTACCCGATGGAGCTCTCTGTGACACGCGCACGTATGGTAGCTGATATGATGATGGAGGCCGGCATCAAGCCACTGCGCCTCCGTATCAATGGTATAGGAGACCTGCGTCCGCGCTCCGGCTGCGTGCAGGGCAAGGACTGTACACAGGACCAGTACCGCCAGGACCGCATGGTCATGTACAAGGTAGTGAAGGAATAATTTATAGCATCTTTCAGGGTCTATCTCTCTTTGCGGATTTACAGTTATTTTGCGCTGGCGTTCGTTTCATTTTCAAATTTTCAAATCCTCAAATTTTCAAATTAATCCATGATCACCAGAGAATTTGCACAGCATTTCGCCACAGAGTGGGTCGCCTCGTGGAATAGCCATGACCTGGCCCGCGTGCTCAGCCACTATACAGATGATTTTGAGATGAGTACACCTTTCATCGTTACCCTGATGAATGAACCCACAGGCACCCTCAAAGGAAAGGACAAAGTAGGAGCCTATTGGGGCGCCGCCTTGCAGAAATACACCGACCTCTGCTTTGAGCTGATAGACGTGCTCTACGGGGTAGATACGGTAGTGATCTATTACCACTCCATCCTCGGCAAAAAAGCAGCAGAGTTCTTCTGGTTCGATGCCTCCGGCAAAGTGAAGAAAGCCATGGCGCACTATGACCATTGACCAGCCTGATTTCCGCCGCCGTTCTATTTCTCTCCGTGTTCTATGTGGCTAAAATGTATTCAAATCTCTCTTTAGGAGAATTTAGAGGACGGCTGTGAGGCACTCATTATTCCTCCGCATTTCCTATCTTTACCCCATACAAAACACAGCTCTAAGCCATGCAAAAGGGACGCGACCTCACAGGATTTCTGCACGAGACAGCAGCAGCAGATATAGCCCAACTGATCACTGCTATAGCAGAGGGTACTAAGGAGCTCTCCCACGCCGTGCGCAATCTCGGCGCCATGGGCCTCGGCGGCTCTATGGACGTGACCAACGTACAGGGCGAGACCGTACAGAAGCTCGACGACCATAGCAATAACGTGATGATGCAGGTCTGCCGCGATAGCGGGGTCTGCGCCGGCTACCTCAGCGAGGAGAATGAAGATATCGTCACGCTCAATACACATGGCAAATACATCGTCTCTATAGACCCGCTGGACGGCTCGTCCAATATCGATATCGCAGCACCAGTAGGTACTATCTTCTCAGTGGTAGAGCGCATCACACCAGTAGGCACAGACGTCACCCGCGAGGACTTCCTCCAGCCCGGCTACAAGACCGTGGCCGCTGGCTACGCCCTCTACGGTAGCTCCACCATGCTTGTGTTTAGCACAGGTGGCGGTACACACATCTTCGCGCTCAGCACAGATGACAATGGCTACTACCAGACACACCTCCGCATGTTCATCCCCGGCGGTGGCCGCATCTACTCGCTCAATCAGGGCAACCTCGGCAAGTTTGAATCTACCGCACAGCAGTTTGTAGACTGGTGCGTAGCCCATGAGAAGGGGCCATACTCCCTTCGCTACATCGGCTCTATGGTAGGTGATATGCACCGCACTTTTATCAAGGGCGGCATATTCCTCTATCCCGCTGCCCGGGGTGAGAAGCGCGGCAAGCTCCGCCTTCTCTATGAGTGCATACCGATGGCCTTTATCACAGAGCACGCCGGCGGCCGCGCCATCAATGGTTCACAGCGTATCCTCGATATCCAGCCCACAGAGCTCCATGAGCGCTGTGCCATCATCATCGGCTGCCGCGATCTCGTGAGCAAATACGAGGAGTTTGCACAGGCAGTAGCAGTATGACCTGCTTACCGGGCTGAGCCATCTATTTACTCGCTCTGACAGGTTAAAGTTCCGATTTTCTTACTTTTTTACGTTCGCTGTGCTGGCGGCATGGTGGCATATTTACAGTATTAATCACTCAACATCCCAGATGAAAAAAATACTTACCCTCTGCCACATCGCTGTGGCCGCAGGCATTCTGCTGAGCGCATGCTCCGGTGCGCCACAGTCTTTCCAGGCACCCTGCCACGAAGAGCACGCCATCGTCCTGATCAATAACAGTGACGAACCGCTGACCTTTTATGCCCTGGATACTGGTGGCACCACCCTCCGGGCCGAAGTGCCCGCACACACCACACAGCGCGAGTGGCTCCGTACAGGCTAGTGGAAGTTTCTCGTAGACAATAAAGACAAAAAGACCATCAACGAGTTTCCCGGCATAGATGCCTATCTGAAGCTCGACAGCGGCACGCTCAATATGGACCTCTACGATACCGTACGCACAGCATCCAGCACCTGGATTCTCTGGCAGGTAGACACCCTGGCTGGCTACTATGACCCCACCATCTGGTACGATATGACCGCCAGTCACAACTATGCCGCCTCTCCCGTAGACTTTATGTACGGCGATGACAAGGGCAAAGATGAGGCATGGTATGCCAGGCAGCTGGCCCATATCACGCCGCTCTTTTACTCAGGCACCAGGCCATTCGTAGTGTATCAGCGCACTACTGCCAATGTCAAAGTTTTCGCACCCGGAGATGAGCTGCCTGCCAAGGTCACCTCCTACAAGCGGCACATGTGCCTCACCAGTCTCGATACGCTGCTGGGCCGTAGCCGTGATGAGGTCACCGCCAGGGTCATAGCAGATATCATGAGCCGCAGCACCACCACTACGCGGGTAGACTATGGCAGCACCACCAGGCACATCGGCGCCGCCTGCCGCTGATACTATATCTCCTCACATCCCATTCACTTTTATGCAAAACTTCTTATTGATCTTTGGCGCCATACTGCTGGTCGGCGCCGGTGGTAGGGCCCTGTTTCAGTTCATATTTCTCGTGCTCGGTGCGGCAGGCCAGGCAGGCACCACCATCTCGCGCAGCCTCCGCCAGGATGCCGATGCAGCCCGCGAGGCAGAGGAGAACCTCGCACGCATCCGCGCTTTCAATCAGGCACGCCTCCGCAGGCTCCTGGCCCTGGCCGCTATCGGCGCGCTGGGCGCGTGCATGATGTACGCATCGGGATTTGTAGGCAGGTAGCGCAGCCCCACGCCCACATCACTCGGTATAGTGGTGCCTGCACCTGCAGTGGGTGTAGCGGGTATGATCATGGCGGCCTGCCCTCCTCCGTCGGGCAGCCGGGCTCTACGCTATACTCCTCGCCTCGGAGGCCTCGGCTGCGGGGTACCGCTCCGATCCCTGCCGCAGGTACACCATTTTATCAGCAGTACGTCGCTACATTCTGGTCGTTTACCTGATTTATATACCCTTTTCTAGGTATATGCTCTTGTCGCATATATGGCAGTGCTGTAGTTTCGGATCAGATCAAAACCTATACCCACTTTTTCACCTATGATTCCTCCCCTGTTACATATCCTATTGCCCCCACCTTTCGGTACTATCCGGCACTATCATACATTTCACTCACTAAACCTATATCTCCATGAAAAAAGTCTTGTTGCTCATTAGCTGTTTTCTTCTTTGCACTACCTCTTTCTCCCAAAGCCTTTTCCTCAAAATGATCCTTCAGTCACACTACCTACTATTAATCCCGTCATTGCAGATCATATAGCACAGTCCTCTGACGGCTGTATAGGCGTAGGAGCGGATGCGGTACCATCAGGCAGTGGTATCATCTTTGGCGTCACCAATCGGGCATCTTATTCGCCATCGCCCGCTATCATTTCAGTGGTAGCTAATACTGTATCTTCTACCAACTGGCCCTCCCCGGCCAATACACCCTATAGTTTTGCTGTAGCACGGGTACCAGAGGACCCTGATGGCCCCGATGGCCCCATAGACTTTATGGTAGATGGGTATGGCAATACAGGTATAGGAGTCTTCGACCCGGCTGCCAAGATGCATATCTTCAATACTCCGGAGCCCCGGCCCTGGGGCACTATACCACACTCGTTTCGTATAGATAGGAGAAAGGTAGAGTTGATAGGTACCGGACCAGCCTATGATCTTATAGATTATAACGATTTCCTGGTCTCTTCTGATGGCCTCACAGGCGTAGGTGTCTCAGCGCCCACCGCGCACCTCGATATCGCAGACCAGAATGACGATGGCCAGCCACTACTCAGGGCTACGGCTCACGGCGCCTCAGACGCTGCGCTGATAGTAGGTGCAGATGGTGTAGTCACAGTAGGTGCCAGCAGCACAAGCGCGTCTCCACTGACAGGTACCAAGCTCAAAGTAAAGGGACAAAGCTATGTAGAGGGTAGTGCCTATGTAAGCGGCACGGCGATACTACCGCATCTGATGATACCTACAGGTGCCATAAATGGATACATACTGAAAAGCGATATAGTGGGCAATGCGAGCTGGGTGGATCCGTCATCGCTGAGTTCATCACTGTGGGCGTCATCTGGGAGTGATATTTATAACATAAATAGCGGACAGGTCAGGGTCGGTGCTGCTACGAGTTTTACATCTTATGCCAAGGTAATGATACATGGTGGTGCGCTACTCGATCTGGTCAATACCGGTACTGACGGTTGGGGCAATATTGTATCTTTTTACGGTAGTACAGGTACGCTGCGCCACAGGATCTATGATGACTTTGGCCCGACTACCGGCACGAGCGCTACGATGGGCGACCTGGTGATAGAGACTGGAGTAGGAAAACTGTGGGTGAATGGTGGTGTCAAAATAGGAAACCTGCCAGCAGTGACATCAAGTATGGATGATAAATACATGCTGTATGTAGAAAAGGGGATACTCACGGAAAGGCTAAAGGTGTCCCTAAAATCTAATAGCACCAGCTGGTCTGACTTTGTGTTTTCCAAAGATTACAAACTACGCTCCCTCTCGGAGGTGGAACAATACTATACCTCAAATCACCATCTGCCAGATGTACCTAGCGCTAGTCAGGTCAGTGCCGATGGCATAGATGTAGCTAAAATGGATGCTACCTTACTGCAGAAAATAGAAGAACTCACGCTGTATGTAGTGGCACAACAAAAAGAGATCAATGCGTTAAATGCAAGACTAAATATGTCTAAATGAGAATCTTCTTTGCTCTGGTGTTGCTTTTGTTTTCCCATGACATGATGGCGGGAACTTTTAAAGGGAGAATAGATATAGGCGGGCATGTCAGTACTGGCATCTCACTGCTGATGGGCTTATCAGCAAAGAAGGAAGAGACGACGTCTTCTATAGCCAGAACTGATTATCATAGAATAGTAAACCCTGATATCAATTATGGTTTTACATTTCATGTCACGAGCAATCCGGATAGGAAGGTTCAGGCATACTTTCAGTCAGAGCTGTTTCTCCAGAATCACTGGCTGGAAAACAGATGGGGGGCGTACAGGGCAGATGGCAGCACTATTTATACTAAATCCGCTTACTACAGAATGTTTGAAATTGGGTTTAGCCACTCTGCTGGATTAGTGATCAGGCATGTCACAATAGGGATCGGGCTTGACCACATTTTTACTTTATCAAACTATTCGCGGACGAACATGAATTATCATGATATCGATTATCCCTATTCCTACTATGATAAAAAAGGAGGTCAGGAAACCACCTGTACTATAAGATAGATATGTCTTTTAAGATAGGCTACCAGGTACTATTGAAAAAGAAAATACTGATCGAGCCATTCGCTATATACGCAGTCGGTGTTTTTCATCAATATGATGCGCCGATCAATTATTGGGGATTGGGAAAGGCTGGCCGAATAGACAACTGTAGAATAGGAATAATAATATCTAAAGTAATCAAAGGGAAATGAGAATAATAATTGCATTTATAGCACTAATAATATACCTGCCAGCTCGGAGTCAAAATTTAATCTCAAACGGAGATTTTGAACAGTGTGACACATCGTCTCTGGCAGGTGTATCCGGCTGTTCAGGTTTACCTGATGGCAACTTGTCTGAATTAGGATATGTGGTGGGATGGCAAGATGTAAAATTACCACCAGCTAATGTAAGAGGTACCGTGGACTGGTGGAAAAACGGAAGTATCTGCCAGTACTGGCAAGACGCTTTTACTAAGTCATGTGCTACCGTGTATGCGCAATCAGGCAATAAGTTCATTGGGATGTATGACGGAGAGGGTGCCCAATTCGATTTTGGATCTGACTTGCCTTTAGGAGTCTACAAGGTTACCTTTTGGGCGAGAGGAAATGTTTATAATACTGATTCTTCTGCCGTCGGGCCAAATGGAACATGGGGTGTCTCCCTTACTGTAAAAGATGATAAAATGGCATTACTCGATCAATGCAATTTAAGTTCTGGCCTCACAATTTTCGAGCAGTCCTTTGATGCATCCGACTATCAAGACTGGCATAAGATAGAGTGCTTTTTTGACACCAGAACTCAAGCTGTCAGCCACATTCTTTTGGGAGGGTTGTGGGGGCGCGATTGCCTCAATCACCACTCATACATATATATAGACAATATGAGTGTAGAAAAAACTTGCTGCGCCCGGATCATGAGATATCAAAATACCAGTCTTGATACAACCAAAAGCTTTTTGCCCCGATTGACACAGCGCGCAGATTCCATCATTGCAGGAGATAGTGTGTCTATCTATCCGATAGCGCATGGGCCGGTGGTAGTAGAAAAAGATAGCTCCGTAAGATTTGAATCTGCTAATAATGTCCTGATCTTGCCTGGCTTTGAAGTGAAGCCGGGAGGAGTATTTTCTGCCTCTATAGAAGACTGTGGACGAGCAGATAGCACATCGGAAGATTACAGTATCGAATTGCTTGGATATAGTGGAAACCGTATGGGATATTTGTGCCAGTTAGATTGTGATCCCAATCCGGATAGCATAGGAAAGCACTCCTTGACTTTTACTTCAAAAGGAGCTTCTCACTATCATGTCAGAATATTCAACCAAGACAGTGGAGAAAAGTTTTTTGATTCGGAGGGAGAAATCAATGAACCTGTCACTTCTTTTTTTGATGGCAGTAATGCTTCCGGACAAGCTCCTTTAAGCGATGTTGTATTAGTAGATTTAATTTTATTCAATTGCGCCAATACAATGGAAGTAAGCTGGAGGGTACCAATCGAGTTTCACGTATCAGCAGGATGCTCTCCTGGTAAAACAAATACTCCCTATAATGAAAATAATTTCAATAAACAGAATTTGTCGCTGGATGGTCTAAACGTATATCCTATTCCTACAAATAGTGTTATACATATTAAAAGGTCAATAAAAAAAATCAAAGATGTCGAAATCTTAAATAGCATTGCGCAAGTCGTGGCAAATAATTTCCAGGAAAAAAGTGATGGATTAATTGATATAGATTTATCGGGGTTGCCTGAAGGTGTCTACTTATGCAAAGTGCACTATAGCGATGACTCATTAGCTTTGAGAAAAATTACAATTAGCTATTAATATGAGATCTCTATACGTCATAACTGCGGCATTGCTGTTGCTTACCATGTCTAGCTGCAAAAAATGCATGGTTTGTAGTAGCAAATGCTATTACTGTACTACATTTTCTGACACTTTATGTTCCACAGACCTGCCGACTCCTAGTATTTTAGACACATTCATACGCGATAATGAAGCAGCAGGATACAAATGCGTTCAAGCGCATCCGTATCATAGTGAAGAGCTATGTGGCGCCAACAGCAATCAAAAAGATATTCGCAGTATATTAGAAAGCAAAGGATACTACTGCATATCGCAATAAAAAAATATGAATGGATATATAAAATACCTTGTGGGGATTCTTTTAGCCTGTATGATGACAGTCTCTCCTGGTTGCAAAAAATGCATCAGCTGTAGAGGGCGTTGCTTTTACTGTACAAACTATAGAGATACCTTGTGTAGATCTGACTATGCCAATTCAAGTATCGTAGATACATTGGTGAATGAAAGTATACAGCAGGGGTATGTCTGTACGCCGGTGTCATCTGCCACAGCAATCGAAGCTTGTGGGTCAAACAGCGAGCGTAGCGGCGTCCAAAATTTATTGGAGCCGCTGGGATATGAATGTAAATAGTGAATGAACACGAAATAACTCTATGAGAAAAATGGCGGCAATATTTCCCCTCGCTGTTCCAAGTTTAGCGCAGCGTAACTTGGAACTCAGGATCGATTCAAGTCTCAGACTTGAGGCGGCGTCTGAGGCGACTGTGGTGAAGATATTGCGGTAGTTTGTGTCAAGGGGCATCAGGTGGTGAGGTAGAGGAAGGTTTGTGCCCAGCGTGTCGAAGTCAGAGGCTTCTTGCCTATATGCCCTTACCCCCGCCCTTCCGCAGTTGTACTCCGGAAGTCTCTACTATAGGCACTTGTAGTGCCGCACATAGCGCGACCTCTCCCACGCACCCCTAATAGTCTTTTCACTAGCTGTTGATTTTTTTCGTCTGGTTGTTTTTGTCGCAGCCATAGCCATCAGGGGCTGGCCTCGTGCCAGCCTGGGCCTCCCGGCCATACAGTAAGGTTCAGCCCCTTTTGGGCACAATGCCACAGGTCATATACCCTACTATTGCATCATTAGTCAAATCCAAAATCAATCAGTATGAAAAAGTCATTATCCCTCCTCTCCATCGCCTTCGCAGCTGTGCTCCTCATCTCCTCCTGTACTAAGCGCACCACCGAGCCCAGAGCCACCTGCACCATCATCTTCAATGATACCATCACCCGCACAGCCGACTCTATCCACTGGGATATGTATGGCGGCACCACCCCTCGCATGCAGGCATTTATCGGGCCGGTAGCCGTCATCACCCTCTGGCCGGGCAGCACCACCACGCATACACAGTCCCTCAGCCGCCAGTACCTCTACTGGGTGGTAGAGGCCCCGGCGGTCTACTCCGTAGATGGCACCGGCGGCACCCTTTCCCTCACCAATGATGGTGGCGTCCTCAGCGGCACCTGCTCCGCATCTGGCAGTGTATGGAGCGGCGGTACCACCTCCACACCAGCCACCAGCACCGTCACCGCCACCTTCGCCCATGTCAAAGAGCTAGGCCACTAGCATTCCCCCAAAGTCGGGTCTACATTGATCTGCCATGAGTGTCAGGTATGTAGATAGGGGTGGTCATGCCACCCCTATCTATATCACTAGCCCTCATTGCTATCTTTGTATCACAGCCCTCAGCCCCACCCGTTCCCCCACCACCGCCACCCCGCTGAAACCCAGTGATACCAACGCCTCCATAGTCGAAAAACTTCCCTTTCGGAGGCGCTATTGAGCCCCTCAGAGTACAATAGGGCATCCGTACCCACAGGCCGTAAAGCCTCTGATAGCAATAGTTCCATAGTCGGAAAACTTGCTCGGAAGGTCGGTCTAGATGGCCAGTAGCTGGTCAGCTATGCGGCGCTCATTGCTCAGGCGGGGCACCTTGTTCTGCCCACCCAGTTTGCCCAGGCTCTTCATGTACGTGACGAAGGCGCCATGTGGCAATGACCTGATCTTGAGCTGCTGGAGGATGTTGCCCTCACGGAGGTCGGCATAGTAGACGTTCTTCTGCTGCATGTACCGGTCCACCCGCTCCTCCAGTGCAGCCACATCTCCCGCCTCCCCGGCTAGCTCCACCAGCCACTCATGGTACGGCAGCTCACCATCTGCCGTGGTCACCTGCGGCGCCACGGTAAACTCGGTGATGGCCACACCCATCTCAGCGGCAGCCTTCATCAGCGCATACTCTACCTCCTCACCTATCACATGCTCCCCAAAGGCCGAGATGTAGTGTGAGATACGACCCGTCACCACGATACGGTATGGTGCCAGAGAGACAAAGCGGACCGTATCACCTATGCTATAGCCCCAGAGGCCAGCATCTGTATTGAGGATCACGGCATAGTTGACCCCCAGCTCTACCTCGGCCAGGGAGACACGCCTCATCGGGTCGCGCTCTATATCCTCCGGCCTGATAAACTCGTAGAAGATGCCTCCGTTGATATTGAGCAGCAGGCCCTGCTCACGCTGGGAGTCCTGATAGGCTATGAAGCCCTCACTGGCAGGGTAGGTCTCTATGCTGGCTATCTTGGTGCCGATGAGCTGCTCTATACGGGCCCGGTAGGGCTCATAGTTCACCCCGCCATAGGCAAAGACCGAGAAGTCAGGGAAGATGTCCTTTACATACTGGCGGCCAGACAGCTCCAGCAGCTTCTCAAAGTACATGACCACCCATGGCGGTATGCCGCTGATCAGTGACATGCGCTCCTGCAGCGTCTCCTTTGCGATAGCCTCTACCTTCTGCTCCCAGTCCTCTATACAGTTGGTCTCATAGCTGGGCATGCGGTTGCGTGTCAGGTAGGCTGGGACATGGTGATAGACGATACCACTCAGGCGCCCCGAGGGTATCACGCCATGCTTATCCAGTACAGGCGAGCCCTGCAGGAATATCATCTTCTGGACAAAGAAGTCTGCCTGCCCCGTCTCATGCACATACATCAGGAGCGAGTTGCGGGCGGCTATGATCTGGGCATTGATAGACGGTTTGGTCAGGGGGATATACTTCACGCCGGAGGTAGTACCTGATGACTTGCAGAAGTAGAGCGGCCTGCCGGGCCAGAGTACGTCTTCCTTGCCATCTGCTATCAGCTCTATGTAGTGGCGTATGCCCTCATAGTCGCGGATAGGCACAGATGCTTTGAAGTCCTTGTACGACCCGATTCCGCCAAAGTCATGCTCCCTGCCAAACTGTGTCCTCGTGCCCTGCTCTATGAGCCTGCGAAACACGCGCTGCTGTACTGCCACACCTTCGCGATGCTCCCGGTATATCCGTGGTACGATCAGTGCTGCTGCCCATTGGGCTATGGTGCCTTTCCATCCCATGCCAGCGAAGATATAATAAATAGATAGAGGCAAAGGTCAGCAGCAGAGCTGGTTATACTCAATACTATGGCGGCTGGCCTAAGTCTAAACATTAGTGATTTTATTTATCTTGGACGTATTAAAACTATCCTGATGAAAAACCTCCTTTCCCTCATGGCCTTTCTCAGCTGTGCTATATGGCTGCCTGCACAGGGCCTCTGGTCAGCGAAAGCTGTAAACTACTACGGCGTCTCTAGTCAATTTAATCCTAGTGTAGTCATTCAAGGCATTGCCTATTCATACACCGGAGACTCTATTCATAACTTCTATGCCTATGATGCCACTACAGATACCTGGACTGAGAAGGCCGCCTTTCCGGGCCCAAGTCGCAACTATGCGACGGGCTTTGCCACTGATAGCTTTGGCTATGTAGGCACGGGCTACAGGTACAATCAGATATCAAAGCGCCTCAATGATTTCTACCGCTACAACCCGGCTACAGACAGTTGGTCCGCTATCGCACATTATCCAGATAGCATCTATGGCTGCCTGGCCTTTGGCATCAGCAATACGGGCTATGTGACCGGTGGTAGTGTAGATACTGGCATAGTGCGCAGGACATGGGCATACAATGCTGCTACCAACTCCTGGGTAGGCAAAGCATCACTGCCTATCACTCTCATGAAAGGATTCGCTGCTGCGACCAATGGAAAAGGATATGTAGGCTGCGGCACCTCAGAGGGTATCTTCAGCCTTACCTACCGTGCAGACTCCGTATTCCAGTACACTCCGGGTACCAATAGCTGGGCCATCAAAGCCAGTATGCACATACCCAGCGGCACCTACACAGATGGCCTATACAGCTTTGCTATCAATAATAAGATATATGTAGCCGATGATCAGGCGCTGTCTGCACCCATCCATGGCGGTATGCATGTGTATGATATACCCTCTAATACCTGGTCGGTGATCAATGCTCCCCCATATAGCGGCAATTGCCATTTCAGTACTTTCTCACCACGTGCTGCCTTTACTGTCAATGGTAAAGGTTACCTCAAGACAACCGGCTCTTGCCTCAACTTTGGCCAGACCAATTTCTGGCAGCTTGATACAGCACATTACTTCACCGTTACTTCTTTCTCTCCCACAGATACCATCTGCGAGGGAGCCGCTTTGACAGTCACCATCAGTTCAAACCTGACATTTGGCAGTGCCAATCTATTCCGTCTGGCTATAGGCAGTGACGATACTGCCACCAGTGCTCCGGTAGCGGGTAGCAGCAATGGTACTTATACCTTCTATGTACCATATGGCGCAGTGGCAGGATATGGCGGCAGGATGAATGTAAACATCCTCTCTTCAGATCCACCGGCTGAGTCGGGGTATCTTGCCACCAGGGTATGGGTAGTACCTGCACCCAGGCCAACTCACCTGCAAGACACTACGATAGCCTGTATCGGCGATACGCTGAAACTGCAGGCTGCTACTGGTGCAGGATCATGCTCCTGGACTACATTCCCCGGCGGTGCTACTACCTATGGTACGACCTTCAAAATACTTCCGGTAAGTCCGGTGGCCGTTTTCCTTTACAGCCATCTGAATACTTGCTTCTATATGGATACTACGCTGATCACTCTTTCGCCGCATCCACTACTGGGCATTACAGATTCCTCCTTTCATATTTGCCCGGGTAGTACGGCTACTATAGGCGGCGTACCAATGCCTCGCGCCGCCTACACATGGACCGGGGGCGGCCTCTCTTCATCGCTGCCAGATCCGGTGGTATCACCGTCTGCCAGCAGCACCTACACTGTAGTGGTACGCGATACAGTGTCGGGATGTACTGTGAGCGGGCACACGACTGTCTCAGTCAGCCAGGCACCTTACCAGCCCATCTGTTTTGTCACTGTAGACTCTACGTCTACCCACTCAGTGATAGTCTGGGAGAAGACAAACAGAGAGGCCACTGACAGTTTTCACATATACCGGGAGACTGCTACAAATGTCTATACTGAGATAGGTGCTGTGCACGGTGACTCACTGAGTGAGTATCACGACTACGCTGCAGATCCTAACCTGACAGCATACAGGTATAGGATAGGTACACGTGACACCTGCCACAATGCAAGTACGCTAAGCCACTACCACAATACGATCCACCTGCAATACCTGGGCACCGGCAATCTGCTATGGAATGTCTACCAGATAGATAGTGAGACCACGCCAGTTACGTCCTTTGATGTCTACAGGGATAGCCTGTCAGACGGACACTGGGACGTATTGACTACTGTGCCCGGCACACAGTACACTACTACAGATGTCAACTTTAGCAGGCATCCCTATGCCAGATACAGGATCGTGGCCAACTTTGCCTACTCCTGCACTGCCGCACGCAGCACCTCTCAGGTCTTATCCAATATACTGGCAATAGGCGTCAATGGGATACCTGATGTGTCAGAAGCCACAGTCACTATCTATCCCAATCCTGCAAAGGATGAACTGCTGCTGCTCACCCCAGATCGTATCGTACAGGAGGTGACCCTCACTGCGATAGATGGCAAGGTGCTGAAACGCATCGCGGAGCCAGCTTCCAATCGTGTGGATGTAAGCTACCTCGCGCCAGGCGTATATATAGCCGAGGTCAAGCTCAATGACAAAGTAAGCCGGATCAAGTGGATCAAAATGTAAACTGGCATGGCTGATAAATAAAAAGCCCTCTGTTTGACCAGAGGGCTTTTTATTTATTGATGTAGCCGGAGTTACTTAGCTCCCTCTACGAGTACTATTACTTTATTTTTCAGGCACTCTGCGAAGCCACCACTGATGGTCAGGGTCTTGGTTTCGTTTCCTACCTTATACTTTACAATACCCGCACCGAGTGCAGAGATGATAGGAGCGTGCCTGTTGAGCAGCTGAAAAGTACCGTCTACGCCCGGCAGGGTCACGCTGGTGGCCTCGCCGCTGTATAGCTTCTTCTCTGGTGTCAGTATTTCTAGTGTCATTATAAATTAGTTGGCGGTTGTCTGTTGGCAGTTGTCAGGCTGTTGCCAGCCTACGGTCACCGGCCACCAGTCACCAGATTTATTATTTCGCTGCGTCAGCCAGGAGCTTTTCACCCTTAGCGATAGCGTCTTCTATATTACCTACCAGGTTGAATGCTGCCTCAGGATACTTGTCTACCTCACCAGCCAGGATCATGTTGAATCCCTTGATGGTCTCATCGATAGATACCAGTACACCCTTCAGACCAGTGAACTGCTCTGCCACGTGGAATGGCTGAGAGAGGA
>CAZNDJ010000068.1:0-19397 GCA_964571705.1 uncultured Chitinophagaceae bacterium | reverse complement strand
GATGCATATTGAAATCAATATAATAGGGAATGACCTATATTTGCCCCCGCACATGAACTCCCTACTATCCCTCGGCAAATATTTCGCCATGCACAGATGGCGTGTCTTGTCCGGGTTTCTTTTTATCCTGCTGGCCAATCTCTTTAAGACGTATAACCCGACCGTGGTGCGCAATGCGGTCAATAGCGTGACAGAGAAGCTATGCAATGTAGGTACTGCCGTGAATGGCAAAGAGTACCTGCTGGGCCAGCTGGCCATCGTGCTGTTTGTATTCCTGGGTACATATGTATTGGTGGCTTTGCTAGAGGGAGCGTTTACCTTTCTGATGCGGCAGACCATCATAGTAGTATCGCGCCTGATAGAGTACGATATCAAAAATGATATGTACGATCACTATCAGCGGCTGGACCTGGCTTTCTACAGAAAGAATAATACAGGCGACCTGATGAACCGTATCACTGAGGATGTGAGCCGCGTGCGGATGTTCATAGGCCCATCGCTGATGTACACGGGCAACCTCGTCTGCATGTTTGTGCTCTGCACGGCTGCCATGATCCATGTGAACTGGAAACTGGCCCTGTTCACACTGATACCGATGCCATTTCTCTCACTGCTGATCTATATGCTGAATAACAGGATCAATAAGGGCAGCGAAGAACTACAGGCCAAGCTCTCTGATATCACTACCAATGCGCAGGAGTCATATAGCGGTATCCGTGTGATACAAGCGTATGTACAGGAGAAGGCTATGCTCGGCTTCTTTGGCCGGGAGAGTGATGAGTACCAGGAGCTGTCTATGCGACTGGCGCGGGTGGAGTCGATCTACTTTCCCCTCATCACACTGCTGGTGGGCTGTAGTATCTCCATCATCGTATATGTAGGTGGTATCTATGTAGGTGATGGTAAGATCACGCTGGGCAATATAGCCGAGTTTATCATGTACCTGAATATGCTGACCTTCCCGGTCAGTGCGCTGGGCTGGGCGGTGTCGCTCACGCAGCGCGCCGCAGTGTCTATGGACCGCATCAATCATTTCATGGATGTAAAGCCTACTGTACTGAATGATGGCGGTCTGCTGCAAGACCTGAAAGGTACGATAGAGTTTCGCCATGTGGACTTCATCTATCCTGATACCGGGATCCATGCGCTGAAAGATGTCAGCTTCTCCATACCACAGGGGCAGCGCTGGGCCATAGTGGGCCGTACCGGCTCGGGCAAGTCTACCCTCGCAGACCTGACGGTGCGTATGTACGATGCGACCAAGGGCGAGGTGCTGATAGATGGTATCAATATACGCGAGTGGAATACAGGCCACCTGCGCCACCAGATGGGCCTTGTGCCGCAGGATGTGTTCCTATTCTCAGAGTCTATCAAGGATAATATCAACTTTGGTGCAGAGAACTCGAGTATGGAGCGCGCGGCACGGTACGCAGCGTATGCCTCTATACATGATGAGATATTGCAGTTCCCGCAGGGATACGATACTGTAGTAGGTGAGCGCGGGGTGACACTCTCCGGCGGGCAGAAGCAGCGTATCTCCATAGCACGCGCACTGGCCAAAGATCCCTCTATCCTAATACTGGACGACTGCCTCTCTGCAGTAGATGCCTCTACGGAGAAACGCATAGAGGCAAACCTGGATCGCGTGCTGGCCGGCAAGACCTGCATGATCATCACCCATCGTATTTTTTCATTGATGCATTTCGATAGGATACTGGTGCTGGATGAGGGCCGCATAGCTGAGGCCGGTACGCACAGAGAGCTGCTGGCGCAGCGCGGTATCTATGCAGAGCTGTATGAAAAGCAGGCTGCAACCGAATCTACATCCACTCCGTCTTAGAGCCTGATGCCTGAGCAGATACGCCCCCAGCGAAAGTGTATATCATGTCGATTTCTGGGGAGAAGTTTTCACAGTGGGTATTAGGACCATTCGAAAACAATCGTATAAATTTGTCAGAGTCGGTTAATTTCTAAAACAACAAAAAACTACGGTGGAAAATAACGGGGGTAAGTACAGCGGTTACTTCAGCAAGAAACTAAGAGCAGGAAAAAGAAGGACTTATTTTTTTGATGTGCGAAGCACCAAGCAGGGTGACTTCTTCCTCACTATCACCGAGAGCAAAAAGAAATTTGACGGAGACGGCTACGAGAGCCACAAGATATTCCTCTACAAAGAAGACTTCAAGAAATTCGTAGAAGCGCTGAATGAAACATTGGATCATGTCAAGACAGAGCTCATGCCTGACTATGACTATGATGCGGACCGTACGGTGCGTACTGATGATGAGGACCACGGCGGCTCACGTGAGGGACAGGCCCCGCGCGTATCAAATGATAACCACACCCGCCGCCGCAATATAGACGACTATCCGGAGCCAAAAGAAGGAGAGGAGGACACTACCCTCCGTCCCGACCCTGCCAGCGGTGAGCAGAATATAGACCACAAGTCATCATCTGGTATAGGTGATGATGAGGAGATAGCCTGGTAATCATCTACTGAATATGGAGCCGCTGATATCCCGCACTACGGAGTGCCCGCGCTGCCATACATCCTTCACCTGTCGTGCAGACGATATCCAGCACTGTGAGTGCAATACTGTGACACTGACCGATGCTGAGCGCAGGTATATAGCTGTACGCTATCGCGATTGCCTCTGTGCGCGCTGCATGAAGGAGCTACAGGCGGAGTGCGCCTCGGAGCAGCCTCAGGTCACTTAGCCTCCAGGATCTTCTTTTTCTGCACGTCAAATTCTTCTTTGGTGATCACGCCATCATCCAGTAGTTTCTTCCATTTCATCAGCTCGTCTGCACCGGAGAGGGTGGTCACTATCACGGGTGGCGTATTGGTGGCTGGCGGAGGCGTCTTAGCGGCCTGAGTGGCTGCCTGAGCTGGTTGGGTTTCCATGGGTTTGGCGGCCGGTGCTGCTGTCGCGGTAACAGGCGGTGCAGCCGGAGCTTTGGCAGCTTCTTCTTTTGCTTTTTTCTTGCGCTGCAGCTCCTCTATGATAGACTCACCCTCTTTGTAGTCATTGTTGTCATCAGCCTGCGCTGCGCTATTGGGTTTGATAGCCGTGACTGCAGGCGGGCTGCCCAGATATACGCAGGAGGCGCGCAGGCGCGACTTCTCCGTCTCTCCCTCGCGGTAGGTGTGCTCATAGTAGTTCTCAGCCATGAGGTGTGCCTTGCTGTATCTGATACCTGCAGTCGCTATAGCTTTTGCCTGCTGTGCTGTGATGGTGTAGGACATAGCATATGCGCTATATACCTGTGCGCTGGTCACATATGCTATGGGAGACGACTCCTCTATAGAGGGGGCTATGATCACCTTGCCATTGGCCAGCTTGACGTCCAGCGTGGTGCCGGCGGGCAGTACATTGCGCTGGTCGCCAGCCATACATACCAGAGCATCCAGGCGGTAGTCATCACCCACACGTGTGAAACCTATCTCAAAAAAGTAATTGATCTTGAGGCGTGAGCCGAGTGTCCTTTTACCTGTGATGGGGTCTGTTTTGTCAGTAGAATACTTGCAGCTCTGTGCCTGGACGGCAGAAGCCAGGATGAGCATTATTGCGATAGTGAGTGCCTTCTTCATGGCGGTTGGATTGATGGCGCAAGGTAATATTTCCCAGCTAATTGTGTCACGCAGGGCAGCGCTCCAGCAGTTCTTTCACCGTGAGGTGCAGTACAGGGTGTACGAAGTCCGGAGCCAGCTCTGCCAGTGGCTCCAGTGCAAAGCGCCGCTCCGGCAGGTAGGGATGTGGTACCCGCAGCTCGGGCAGGTCTACTATTTCACTACCGTAGAACAGGATGTCTATATCTATCACCCTCGGCCCCCAGCGCTCCGTCTCTACGCGGCCTACCTCTTTCTCTATGGCTTTCAGCATATGGAGGAGGTCCAGAGGGGAGAGATCAGTCTCTATCTGCAGCGCCTGATTGAGAAACGAAGCCTGGTCTGTCTTGCCCCATGGCGCTGTCTCATACTCCTCTGAGTGAAAGAGCTCCTGGCCCGCCTTAAGGTCTATGAGCTTGCGCGCAGCGCGCAGATGGGCATGCCTATCGCCCACATTGGAGCCCAATAGCAGGAAAATATTCTGGATCATGGCAGGTATGGTTTATTGATGCGCAATATCGTAGAATCAGGGCAAAAGCCGTACCTTTTATCGTTGTCGTAGAATGCATAAGATGTGGATTTCTCGCAAGCAGCCCTGCCTCAGAAAATATTAATATTGCTATATCGTCTGGTACATCATTACCAAAAATCAAACTACATAAAATGCTGAAGTTCCTGAAATACGTATTTGCCACGATAGTGGGCCTCTTCCTCTTTTGCTTTATCAGCCTCTTTCTGCTGATAGGCATCGTAGCGCTGGCCGGAGGCTCAAAAAAGGATGACAATAAACTGGAAGCAAACTCAGTACTCAAGCTGGACCTCAATCACCATGTGGCAGAGAAATCTCAGGAGAGCCTCGGTGAGCAGCTGGGTTTCGGTGGTGGCAAGGAAGCCGACGGCATGGGCCTCTATGATATCTGCGAGATGATCAAGGAAGCGGCCAAGGATAACAAGATCAAAGGTATCTACCTGCCACTGGGCATCAACCCTAACGGCCTCGCTACGATAGAGGTGCTGCGCAACCAGCTGAAGGAGTTTAAAAAGAGTGGCAAGTTCATCTACGCCTACGGCGAATACGCCAACCAGAAATCCTACTACCTCGCAGCTGTGGCCGACAAGATATACCTCAATCCAAATGGTGGTATGGAGGTGCCGGGTTTTGGCCGTGAGATCATGTACTACAAAGGCGCCCTGGAGAAACTGGGCGTAGAGGTGCAGGACTTTCACTGTGGTGCTTTCAAGAGCGCTATAGAGCCATACCTGCGCGACAAAATGAGCGATCCTAATCGCGAGCAGCTGACCAGCATCTATGGCGATGTGTACTCACAGTTTCTGACCAATGTAGCTGCAGATCGCAAAATGGATACCGCTACCCTCAGTGATATCATCAACAACCTGAAGGCTACCCTGCCGCAGGAGGCCAAGGATGTGAAGATGATAGATGAGACCGCCTACTACGATGAGGTGGAGACGGCTATGAAAGAGAAAGTAGGCGTCAAGAAAAAGGACGACCTCAATCTGGTAGACATAGACAAGTACAGCGAGACGATGCCGGTCAATACAGAAGCTGGCAGCAAGATAGCTGTGCTCTGTGCCGATGGCGAGATAGTGGACGGCAAGGGCGGCGAAGAGCAGGTCGGTTCTGAGCGATTTGCTAAGGCTGTGGCAGATCTGCGGAAAGATGACAAAGTAAAGGCCATCGTACTGCGTGTAAACTCACCTGGTGGCAGCGCACTGGCATCTGATGTGATGTGGCGTGAGCTGGTGCTGGCCAAGAAGGAAAAGCCGCTGATCATTTCCTTTGGAGATGTGGCAGCCTCTGGTGGCTACTATATCGCCTGCCTGGGTGATAGGATCTTTGCGCAGCCTAATACGATCACCGGCTCTATTGGTGTCTTTGGCCTCATACCTAATGCCAAGAAGCTGCTGAATGACAAACTGGGCATCACTACAGATAAGGTATCTGTGACCAAGCACGGTGCCTTCTCACTTGGTACCAACCCGCTGGATGCAGAGGAAAAGGCCATGGTGCAGAAGAGCATCGAGCGCACCTACCGAGAGTTTAAAGAGCGTGTGGCAGAGGGCCGCAAGAAAGACACTGCCTACATAGAGAGTATAGCGCAGGGCCATGTGTATACAGGCACCCAGGGCATCAAAAATGGCCTCGTAGATGAGATAGGCGGCCTGGACCAGGCCATAGCCTACGCAGCGAAGCAGGCCAACCTGAAGGACTACAAAGTGAAGCTGTATCCCGGCGAGCTCTCTCTGAAGGACCGGCTCTCATCCCGCTTTGGCAAGATGAAGGCAGAGCTCGTGAAGAGCGAGATAGGAGAGGAGCAGTACAAGGTGTACAAGACACTGGAAACGATCTCTCACTACTATGGTGTGCAGATGCGCATGCCGATGGAGATGGGCCTATGATCCGATAACATTTCAAACCAACACCCACACAGATTTTGAAAATAATAGGCATCACAGGCACGCTAGGCGCAGGCAAAGGGACCATCGTAGAGTACCTGATCTCTCATCATGGGTTCAGGCATTTCTCGGTGCGGGGTTTCCTCACGCAGATCATACAGGACCGCCAGCTGCCGCTCAATAGGGACTCTATGGTGAGCGTGGCCAATGAGCTGCGCGCTCAGCACACGCCCAGCTACATAGTGGAGCAGCTGCTGGATCAGGCCCTGCAGAGCGGCCAGGACTGTATCATAGAGAGTATCCGTACTACAGGAGAGATAGAGGCGCTGAGGCGGCGTGACCACTTCACCCTGCTGGCGGTCGATGCTGACCCGAGGGTGCGCTATGAGCGCGTGCTGGAGCGGGCCTCTGAGACGGATCACATCAGCTATGAGACCTTTCAGGAAAATGAGAAGAGGGAAATGACCTCTACAGATCCCAATAAGCAGAACCTCGCAGCCTGCCAGGCACTGGCTGACTACAAGCTGGATAATAACCAGTCCTTTGATGAACTGTACGTGCAGGTGGAAACTGTGCTGAATAAGTTGAAGTAAACATTTGTATTGTCTAACGTCTATCGTCTAATATCTAAAGTCTAACCAATGTCAGAAACCAAATACATCCGCCCATCGTGGGATGAGTACTTTATAGAAGTGATGGACGCTATCAGCAAGCGTGCTACCTGTGGCCGTGGCCGCAGCGGCTGTGTGATAGCGCGTGACAATCAGCTGCTGGTGACCGGCTATGTAGGCTCCCCCAAGGGGCTGCCGCACTGCGATGAGGTGGGCCACCAGATGAAGAAGATGATACACGAGGATGGCAGTGTGACCGAGCACTGCGTGCGCACCGTGCACGCCGAGCAGAATGCCATCTGCCAGGCAGCCAAGAACGGTGTGGCACTGGACGGCGCTACGCTCTACTGCCGTATGACTCCCTGCCGTGTATGCTGTATGCTGATCATCAACTGTGGGATCAAGCGTGTGGTATGCCAGCGCAAATACCATGCAGGTACGGAATCTGAAGCCATGTTTCTGGAGGCGGGTGTCAAGCTGGAGTATATCCACGAGGAGGTGCAGACCTACGAGCCGCAGAAGTAATTTCTGATTTGTGATCTATGATTGCTGATTTGCCATCCGGCAAATTACTCACAGGCATGTTTCCCATCTTGCAGGTACGGAACTCTTCTTAATTTCGGCACTGGTATTGCTGCTAAGCAATCATAAATCAACAATCAAAAATCATAAATAGCCAGATGTCCTTACTCCCCCCTTTGCCGGAAAGAATGCGCCCCAAGAGCTTTGACGAGTTCGTGGGGCAGCAGCACCTGATAGGAGAGGGCAAAGTACTGCGCCGGCTGATCGAGTCGGGCAATATACCATCTATGATATTCTGGGGGCCACCGGGTGTGGGCAAGACCTCCATGGCACGATTTATAGCAGACCGGGCGGTGCTGCCTTTCTACCAGCTCAGCGCGATAGACTCCGGTGTGAAGGAACTGCGCGAAGTCATAGCCAAAGCCAACCAGGATGGCAAGGCGATCCTCTTTATAGATGAGATACACCGCTTCAATAAGGCACAGCAGGATGCCCTGCTCGGAGCCGTGGAGAAAGGCACCATCATCCTGATAGGTGCCACTACTGAGAATCCTTCTTTTGAAGTCATATCGGCGCTCCTGTCGCGTGCCCAGGTGTATACGCTTCGCCCGCTGGAGCGGGAGGACCTGGAGCGGCTGCTACAGACCGCTATTGCAAAAGACACGGTCCTGCGCGAGCATAAAATAGAACTAAAGGAAACCGAAGCATTACTCCGCTACTCTGGTGGTGACGCCCGCAAGCTGCTAAATGTGCTGGAGATCGTGGTCAATAATGGACTGACAGACAGTACTGTATTGGAGATCACAAATGCGATGGTAGAGCAGGTGATCCAGCACAAGATGGCGCTGTATGATAAGTCTGGCGAGCAGCACTATGACATCATCTCCGCCTTTATTAAGTCTATACGTGGCAGCGATCCCAATGCCGCACTGTACTACCTGGCGCGTATGCTGGAGGGTGGCGAGGACCCAAAGTTTATAGCCAGACGATTACTCATACTCTCCTCTGAGGATATAGGCAATGCGAATCCGACAGCTTTCGTGATGGCCAATAACTGCTTTCAGGCGGTGAGCGTGATAGGCTATCCGGAGTGCCAGCTCACGCTGGCCCAGATCGTGATATATCTGGCCACCTCGCCTAAGAGCAACTCATCCTACACGGCTATAGGTGCTGCCCGCGCGCAGGTACGGGCCACGGGTGACCTTCCGGTTCCCCTGCATCTGCGAAATGCACCTACCAAGCTGATGAAGCAGCTCAACTATGGCAAGGACTATCAGTATGCTCACAGCCATGAGGGGAATTTCATCAATGCGGAGTTTCTGCCGGATGCGATCAAGGGCAGCAAATACTACGACCCCGCCAATAACCCCCGCGAGAATGAGATCCGCAAGCAGCTCCGCGACTGGTGGAAGCAGAAGTACGGCTATTAGCGATACACGTTTTTCAGGCATATCATTTGACAGTTTCTGCACATGGAAAAGGCTGATGTCATCATCATAGGCGCTGGTATATCAGGCCTCACTATAGCGCGGCAGCTGTGCCGTGCAGGGCAGAGCGTGCTGGTGCTGGAGGGGCGCCCGCGTATCGGTGGGCGCATACATACTTTCTCTAGGTCGGGTCTGACGCTGGAGGGTGGAGCAGAGTTTGTGCATGGTGACCTGCCAGCTACGCTGGAGATGCTGCGTGAGTATGACATACCATATGAACCTATAGGTGGCGAGATGTGCCGTGTAGAGCATGGTGAGGTACAGGAGCAGGACGACTTTGTAGAGCATCGTGATAAACTAATGGAGCACCTCAGCGAGCTAAAGGAGGACATGGCAGTGACGGCCTTTCTCGATCAGTATTTCCCAGATGAACCTTATGCTGCATTCAAAGACCATATCAGGAAATACGTGGAAGGCTATGATGCTGCTGATGCTGCACGGGCCAGTGCCTACGCCTTTCGCGATGAGCTGAGCGAGCCGGAGGGTGACCAGTACCGGCCGGAGGGAGGCTATGGCACATTGCTGGATGCCATCCTGTTTGAGCTGCGTGGCAGCCAGGCTGAGATGCTATTATCTACTACGGTGAAGGAAATACATTGGTCTGCCGGCAAAGTAAAAGTCACTGATGCCGATGGCAAAAACTACCATGCGCGTCAGGTGGTCGTCACCGCGCCGCTTGGTGTGCTGATGGATCGGGAAGGACCAGCCTCACTCACCTTTCACCCGGAGCCTGAGGCGCATCTCGCTGCTGTGCAGAGTATGGGCTTTGGCCATGTGATCAAGGTACTGGTGCTGGTGAAGCCTGACTTTGGGAAAGATACCGCCGTGCAGCAGCGGCTGGGCCAGTCTCTGGATGAACTGGGTTTCATATTTTCGGATGCACCGATATCTACGTGGTGGACGCAGTACCCGGCTACAGACCCGCTGCTGACCGGATGGCTGGGTGGACCGCCTGCTGCGCAGCTGAGGTATGCAGATGATGATACCCTGCGCCATCTTGCTATCAGCTCCCTCGGATACATTCTGGAAATGACACATGCAGAGGTGGAGGCTGAGATAGAGCACATAGAGGTGTTCAACTGGTGTGCTGATCCATATACGCAGGGAGCCTATGCGTATAAAACATTGAAGACAGAGGAGGCGCTCAAAGTGCTGCATGTGCCCCTGCAGAACACACTATATTTTGCCGGCGAGGCGCTATATGCAGGGCCTGAGATGGGCACTGTAGAGGCAGCGATACGCCATGCAAAAGACGTAGCCGAAAGGATGCTTCACAGCGGCAGGTAGATATCAAAGCGTGCCCCTGCACCAGGCGAGCCGGTCGCCCTGATCCTGCCACCATGGTTCTCTACTATCTTTTTTACAATGGCCAGGCCGATGCCGGTGCCTTTGTAATCTGTTTTGCTGTGGAGGCGCTGAAACACTTCAAATATCCGCTCACTATACTGCGGGTCAAACCCGATACCATTATCCGATATGCTCAGGTGGTAGTACTGGCGGGTGCTATCGGGAGCCTCTGCATTATCAGCACGGCCGGATACGATATCTGCGTGTATCCTGATCACGGGATCTGATGTGATACGGCTAAACTTGAGCGAATTGCTGATCAGATTGGTAAAGAGCTGGCGAAACTGATAGGGTACGATGCGTATGGTACGGAGGTCATTGCTATCTATGGTAGCGCGGGCAGACTGGATGGACTCCTGCAGCTCTGTAGCTACACTCTGCAGCAGCGCATTGACATCCGTCTCTTCAAATGATTTTTCGGTCGTATTGGTACGGGCATATTGCAGCAGGTCCTCTATGAGTGTCTGCATCTGCCGTGAGGCATTCTGTATCTTGCCAAAGTACTTCTTGCCTGTCTCGGAGAGATGAGCTGACTCGCCTTCCGCTATGAGGTTGGTAAAGATCTCGATCTTGCGCAGCGGCTCCTGCAGGTCATGGCTGGATACGTAGGCGAAGCTCTTCAGCTCAGCATTCATTTTCTCCAGCTCCTGATTCTTCTGCTCTATGGTGGCAGTACGCTCGCGTACCTGGCGCTCCAGTTCCTGCTGGAAGGCCTTCTCCTCGGTCACCTCGCGCAGTGTACCGATCATAGCCACGGGTTTGCGGTCTTTGTCATAGACCACCTTGCCATGCGTGCGGATCCAGCCGGGAGAGCCGTTGGCCTTTGTGATACGGATCTCGTAGTAGTAGTAGCCGGTCTCCATAGCTGTCACAAAGGCGGCATTGCGCAGCGGTATATCATCGGGATGTATCTGCTCTACCATGCGCTGGTGCGTCATGGCTGTCTCTGCCGGGTGGCCAAAGATCATCGCCATCTGTGGCGAATGTGTCACAGCATCAGTAGTCAGGTCCAGGTCCCAGGTGGCCAGGCGGGTGGCCTCTATGGCCAGGCGCAGGCGCTGTTCTGCCTCCTCTACCTTGGCGCGGGTCTCTACACGGTCGGTCACATCTATCACAGTACACATGATACCGGATATAGTACCATCTACCTCGCGCAGCGGTGCGTATTCAAAGTCGAGATAGAACTTCTTCATCTCATCCCGGCCCTGTACGTAGGCCATGGCCTCTTTCTCCTGATGGATACGGCCTGTGGTGTACACCTCACGCAGCAGGTCGGGAAACTTCTGCTCCTTCAGCTCCGGGAAGGCATCCAGCAGCTTCTTGCCCAGTACCTCCTCCGGTGAGCGGCGCCATATCTTCTCATACAGCACATGATTGGCCATCTCTATCACATGGTCCGGGCCTCTGAAGATGGTCATGGCGATGGGAGAATGCATAAAGACACTGCGAAACTGCTTCTCGCTCTCAGACAGGAGCTGCTTGGCCTTGACAGTCTCAGTGACCTCAGTGGCCACTACTATGATACCGGATATGGTGCCGTCATCTTCGCGCAGTGCCTGATAGACAAAGTTGAAATACGTCAGGTCCTCGCGGCCGTAGCGGCGCAGTATGATGGGAAACTCAAAACCATAATACGGATCCCCCGTGCGGTACACGTCAGTGAGCAGTTTCTCTACATACTCACGCACCTCAGGCAGTCCCTCAAAGAGTGGCCTGCCCACAAACTGCTCCTCCGTACGGCCGATGAGCTCGAGGTATTTGCCATTGGCTACCTCTACTACAAAGTCGGGCCCGCGGAAGACAGTGATACCGATAGGCACCTGCCTGACTATATTGCCAAAGTCTGATCGTGTCTGTATGTCAGCAGAGGAGTGGTCGCTCATATTTTTTCATTCAAAACAAAGTGCTCAAAGGGTGGCCTGCCGCAGTCGCCTGCTATCACTTTGTCGCAGGCCTGGCCGATAGTGGCTATCAGCGCCCGAAAGCTGCCCGGCTTGCGCACATAGCCACAGGCACCGTGCTCATACACTTTTTGCACCACATCAGGATCCAGAGAGGTAGATACGATGAAGACAGGTATATCGCGCAGTGCGGCATCTCCTTTGATCTCCTCGAGGCACTCCATGCCATTTTTGCGAGGCATATTGAGGTCGAGGAAGAGGGCATCAGGTGCAGACAGGCCATCCTGCAGCAGGTAGTCCATCAGCTGCTCACCATTGGTAGTTTTGTACAAAACGGATTGATGCTGCACTTCTTTCAGTGCCTCTTCAAACAGCTCGCGGTCTGTCTCATCATCGTCGGCCAGGAGGAGCTGAAGCACTTTTTTATTCATTGTCGAAAGATAGTTCAAAAACGTTTACCAAAGTCAGTGCTGCGCACAAAAAGAAGAGGCAGGGCGTTGTCTTTAAGTACAATAAATCAAGAAAAAGTTTCCCTAAGAGATTCTCTTCTTACGATTTGTAAACAGAAAAGTGAAACTATTGTTCGCGCTTTAACCCATGTTAAAACCTGTCAAGACCCAGTTTTTATTGAGGTCTATCACAGGCTCGCCGCAGTAGGTGCAGGTATCGTCGGTGGTATCGTTGTATGGAGCGCCGCAGCTAGGGCACTCGTAGCTGTAGACGGTTTCCTTCTCAGGTGTCTGGAGTGCTTTGAGATTTCGCGACAGCGTCATAGAGAAACTATGCGGAGCCATATCGCCATCCATCAGCTCCAGCCGTGCACCATTGGCACGGACGCGCTGGTAGGTAGCTGTGAGGTCAAAGTGCAGGTTCAGCCTTTCGCCCTCGGTATCATAGTGCGTCAGAGATACATCATTCAGGTAGAGACGGTCAAAGATGAAACCACCGCTCTGCTTCTTCACCGCCAGGATAGATGCTGCCGTATCCTTATCAGCGAAGCGTGATAACTTTTTATCCTTGTCTCCGGTCAGCACCTCCATGATCTGCATGAATACATTGCTCGCCACATCCTCTACGCGCTGTACGGCAAAGAGGCTGTCATGCTGCGTGAGCGCTGCGAGCTGCTGGTCCTTCACCATGCTATTGTGCGGAGAGTAGTCGTCCTCCTGTGTGATCTCGCTCAGCACCCAGTCATAGGCGCCGCTATTGGTCAGGGTACCGCAGCCACTGCAGCGGCTGATCTCGCCCATCTCCGTCTCAAACGGCGCACCGCAGTTAGGGCAGTTGGCCGTATTGTAGAGGTCCTTGTCAGCCTTCACATCGCCACGGCGGATAAAGGTCCAGTACTCCGTAGCCTCATCACCGGTGAAAGACTCGTTGAACTGCGGGTATTTATCACTGATGAACCGATCATCCATGCGGAAGCTGATGGCCACATCGGCAGTCTGGTAGTGGCCATCAGTATTGACCTTGGCCAGGCGCAGGCCGCGCACCTGTATATTGCTCAGCTGATTGACCTGCGAGAGCTTATTCATCATGGCAAACTGGGCCGTGTAGCGCTGGTACACGCCATCTGATATCCACTTGCGCGCAGGCTTGAGGTTCTTTTGCTGCCAGGCATCCTGTATCGTGCGGAAGGATGTCTCCACCTTCTGCGGCGTCAGCCCGTCAGGGAAGGAGGCCGCTGGGGTAGATGGCGCTACATAGTCTTGTTTGCCTGCTTCTTTGCCTCCTTTATTCTTATAATAGTTGTAGATAACGGCTATGCCTATGATGACCAGCACCAGCACGATCTCGCCGCCTGTCAGGCTACCTCCATGGCCACTCCCACCGCCATAGCTATGATAGCTGCTGCTGCTGTGATAGCTACCGCCACCACTGCTGCTACGGCTGCGGCCGCCACCGCCACCGGCACGGGCCATGATGTCCCATGCAAAAAGCATTGCCGGGAGCAATGCTATAGCGATCTTGTATGTAGTGCTTTTGAATGTTCTCATGTATCTGGGTTTGTCTGGTCAGGTTTGTTGTTTCTACGGCGCTTTACGAGCCATATGATGAGTGCGATAATGATATATACGATAGCCAGTGGGGGGTACTCCAGAGCCAGCCCGATCAGGTCAAACACGAGATCCAGCAGACTGTCGCCATCCCCGCCGTCACTGCCACCGCCACCGCCACCACCGCCGGCACGCGCCCATACATCTGCTGCAGACAGCAGTAGCAGGGGGGCCAGCAGTAATATTCTATAGCAAAACAAACGGCGGCATCTCACAGTAGCGGCTTTTTAGCCCACCGGTGGCGGCGGTGGTGGCACATTGCTGAATACGCTGTTCAGCTCTACCACATTGCCGGCCTGCGCCCAGGCGGCCATGCCTGCCTTCCACACCAGCGTATCGCGCGTCAGCGCGCCACTCTGTGCCTGCTGTGCTATCTGCTCCAGGCTATACGGTCCTGCCTGCTGCCCATTCACTGCCGTGAAGAAAGCCACCGGCTGCGGCGGGGGAGGAGGCGTATTGGCATTCTGCTGCGCCTGGTTGAAGTTATTGGCTACGATATTGCCGAGGCCCACGCCTACACCTATACCGATACCGGCACCACCTATGCCCTCATTGGCCGCGGCGGTCTGTATGCTCTGCGTAGTGCGAAACTGCGCCAGCTTCTGCATATCCAGCTTATTGAGGCGGGAGTAGTCGAAGATCTCTTTCTTCAGCTCCTCCGGCATAGAGACATTCTCTATGAGAAACTTCGTGATCTTCAGGCCATAGCTCTCAAAGTCCTGATTCAGCTTCTCCTGCACCATCGTGCTCAGCTCCTCCAGGTTAGACGCAAATTTCTCTATCGGGAAGTTGCCATTGCCCACTGCCGTGGTAAACTTCGTCATGATCAGGCTGCGCAGCTGGCCATTGATCTCGTCTGTGGTATAGAGGCCCTCCGTACCAGCTACCTCTTTGATAAACTTGCCGCCATCCGTCACGCGGAAGGAGAAAGAGCCAAAGGCCCTCAGCTCTAGCATGCCAAAGCGATCATCGCTCAGCGTTATAGGATTCTTGGTACCCCAGCGCTGGTCTACAAACTGGCGCGTAGAGATGAAGAACACATCCGCCTTGAACGGGCTCTCAAAGCCATACTTCCAGCCTCTCAGGGTAGAGAGGATCGGCATATTCTGCGTAGAGAGCGTGTACATACCGGGCTGATAGAGGTCAGCTATCGTACCCTCATTCAGAAAGACGGCCTGCTGCGACTCACGCACGGTGAGCTTGGCACCCATTTTTATTTCATTTTCATAGCGGGGAAACTTCCAGACGATCGTATCGCTGCTACTGTCCGTCCACTCTATGATGTCGATGAACTCATTCTTGAGCTTATCAAAAAATCCCATGTTAGTTGGTTTTGGTTAGTGATGAATTGGTAATGGTCACTTGCTTTCGCAAGCTTATGAAAGATTAGTCGAACTGTCAAGCCAAATATTGTAAAGGGTAACATCGATTTTGAGGCGAAATCGGAAGTCTGGGGGATTTACGGAATTACAGATTTACTGATTTACGGATTGCCTGATGGTGTTCCATGCGTTTCAGGTGTTCCACTCTGTTCCAGGTGTTCCACTCAGATGAAACAAGTGGAACACTTTGGAACAGTGGAACACTAAATGGAACAGGTGAAACACTTTGGAACGGTGGAACAGTGAAACGGTAAATGGAACAGGTGGAACACCCTGGAACGGTGAAACACTCCCTTTGAAGTCCCTACAAAAATCCGTCATTCCGACGCCTTACATCTTTATAAAAAATAGAAGCGATAAGGCGGAAGGAATCCCAGGCTCGGTAATAGTGGTAAAAGAGGGTTTAAATGAAACGATAGGTGTCTAGATCAAGACCAACAGTGGCGGCGGTTTAATTAACCATCATAATCAACATATAAGGCGGTAAATTGAAATAAAAAGCCAAGCGCAATAAGCAATATTCCTAGGCGCATGAATTGGTTTTTTCGTAAGTCTAACTTTTCTAGCTTTTCTAATTCTTGGCTCTCATACAAGTATGTCTGAGAGGTAATACGAGGGGTACTGAAAAACATAATTAAAGCTCCAACAATATTTAATAAGCTGCTTATAATGTTTAAGGTAAATACATGACTGTTCATACCAATATGGATTTTACAGATGAGCTATAAAAAACGTAAGTAAATCAAGCCTTTTCACCTGGTAGGAATTTTAGCATATTTATAATGAACCCCTTTAACATTATTGTCACTTGCTGATATCAATGTTGGAGTAAAAAGGGGGTTGAATTATCCTTGTTAAAGAAGAATACATTCTTATTGTCTTCGGTACTTACTACTATTATATCTCCAGCAAATCCTAGGAGTTTAAGCTTGGAAATTGAATCACAAGAAGGCTTTGGAAGATTGGTAACAAAATGTATGTCACATTTATTATTATATATCTCAAGGCTCTTGATCTTAGCAATAGAAAAACAACTTATCGGTAGGAAAATAATTAGGTGACCTAAATAAGCTCGCATTTTGCTAGAGGGAATCTCCCTCTTTAGCCATTCAATATTTACAAACTGGTGTAAGAGAAAATAAACTATTGCAAAAGAGGATATAGCCCAGTATGCTGAATTAGTGTATGGCCGTTTGATTAGTAGTGTCATACCTCCGACAATATATATAAGCCACATTCTTATACTTGTAATAGCAACAAGGGGTAGTTTTTTCCATAGAGGTAAGCCTTCATTCATAGTTATGAAAAAGTTTTTGTTTTCTCGTTCATCATTTAAATCTAAAACACCAGAAGTGAGATAGTTTAGTAAATAGGCTCCTTGTGAGACTAGTAATGGGAATACAAAACTCTTTGGTATATCGTAAATGGAAATTATGCTGAAAATATCAATCTCGAACGTGCTCCAAAATCCTATCAAATAAAGTGAACCGCATATGAATAAGTAAATTAGTATGAGGGTTGTTATAGGTATGATCTTTATAAAGTCCTTCATAGGTCATATATTTTTGATTCAAATCTATAAATTACAAGTTTCATTCTTGTTTTTTTCTGTGACTTTATTGTCCACTTCGCCGTTCCACTGTTCCAAAGTGTTCCACCTGTTCCACTACCGTTCCACTGTTTCACCGGAGTGGAACACCTGAAAAAAAATGGAACGCCTGAAACGAACCTGCAATGACGGTGTGAGGTGGGTGTTCCACTGTTCCAAAGTGTTCCACCTGTTCCACTACCGTTCCACTGTTTCACTGGAGTGGAACACCTGAGACAAAATGGAACACCTGAAACACCTGAGACAGTCTGCCGCAATCTGTACATCCGAAAATCCGTAATTCTGTAAATCCCCCAAAGACTTATTCACAAAGCAAAGCCTGTGGTAGTGCGGGTTTTGGTGTTTTGAGCATGGCAAATTGGCTCCGTTTGAGATAGCTGTATTTATGTATTATCACTTATTTTGCTATATTTGCATTGTATTTCAAAGCTGGTGGTGACGGTACCGCCGGATTCTTATCAGTAGCTGTGCACGGCTCCTTTCTTTACCGTATCTGATCTTTATTTTTTATCATTTTAATACCCATACTACCTATGGAAAATCCACAGAGGCCACTGCCTCCGGGTGTGACACCCGTGACCAAATCATCCCAACACATCATCGCCCCCTGGCATAACCCCGCTGCCGACCTCACCGAGATGCGGGAGCGCGAGCAGGCAGCCCTCCGCGAGCAGGCTGAGCGTGATGGCCTCACCCCCTATCTACCTGACAAGGAGACCCTGCACCGCGCCGACCTGATAGGCGCAGAGATGCAGAAGAACATAGCCGAGCAGATAGCCCGCGAGCAGGCACCACCGCCCGTGGCCCTGACGCCCCTGCAGCGGCTGGAGGCTGACGCGGCCATGCATAGTGCCGCCCTGCGCGCACAGCCTGCGGCAGACGACACACAGCAGGCGCTGCGCGCCGAGGCCGAGGCCAAAGGGCTGCTGCCATACCTGCCCGATGGGGCTGTGCTGACGCCCGCCACCCTGATACGCGCTGAGATAGACAAGCTGGAAGAACAGTACGACCGCACGGGCGATGAATCTCTGAAGCGCCAGCTGGTGGTGCTGGATATACAGATGTACGGCGCGATGACGGACGAGGAGTTTGACGCGGAGGTGGCGCGCACGCGCAGTGAGGCGGCGGCGCAGAAGCTGGACCTCTTTCACACGCAGCCTGTAGACGACTGGATAGAGCAGGCGGCAGCAGAGCCGGAGCCCAGGGCGCTGTTTGATGCCTTCTGGCATGAGCGCGACCTCTGCATCCTCTTTGCCGATACTAACCTGGGCAAGTCCATACTGGCCGTGCAGATAGCAGACAGCATCAGCCGCGGTGCAGGGATAGGCCCCTTCCGCATGGAGGCAGAGGCGCAGCCGGTATTGTACTTTGACTTTGAGCTCACGGCCAAGCAGTTTCAGGCACGGTACACGCATGAGTACGCAGACCCGTATCGCTTCTCGCGCAGCTTCTACCGCTCGGAGATCAATATGGAGGCCGACTACCGCCAGTGGGGCTACAAGACCTTTGAGAGTTATCTCTACGCGCAGATAGCGCTGCAGATAGAGCAGACAGGTGTCAAGGTGGTGATCATAGACAACCTCACCGCCCTGCGCAGTGACAATGAGCGCGCCAAAGACGCCTATCCTATCATGGAGATGCTCAATAGGGTGAAGAAGCGCATGAAGGTGTCCATGCTCATCATAGCCCACACGCCTAAGCGCGATACCACGCGGCCTATAGAGGAAAACCACCTGCAAGGCTCCAAGCAGTTCTCCAATCTCTGCGATAGCATCTTTGCCATAGGCAAAAGCCATAGCGATCCGCGTACGCTATACCTCAAGCAGATCAAGCACCGGGTAGGGGAGAAGGTCTACGAGACGGACAACGTCTGCCTCTGCCAGATCACCAAGCCTTACAACTTCCTGGGCTTTGAGTTTATGGGTACAGGCCGGGAGGCCGAGCAGCTGCGCGAGATGAAGGACAAAGACCTGGGTGCGAAGGTGGCTGCCGTGAAAGACCTCCACGATGCAGGCAAGAGCCAGCGCGAGATAGCGGCACAGCTCACCATACCACTCGCCACCGTGCACCGCTACCTGAAGCGTGCTGAGGAAAGCGGCAAGGCTGCGTAGACTGTTTCATTTTTTATATCCCGGAGGGCAGATGCGGTGGCGTGGCTACGGTCTGCGGCCTTCGGGGTTTTTTTGTTTGTGGCGTTCCACACTGTTTCACCAGATGGAACAAGTGGAACAGATGGAACAGTGGAACACCTGAAACGGTGAAACGGCGCAGTCCTTTCCACCCTAACAACTCTATTTGGTTTTAACATCCAAAAAGCAGATGTTTACCACATATCACACGATTCATGAAGCAACTACTATTCTGCCTCCTCCTCGCCACCTCGGCCTTTGCCCAAAAAGACTATCCGCAATATGTAGATCCGTTCGTCGGCACTGGTGGGCCTGGGCAGACTT
>CAZNDJ010000067.1:0-19609 GCA_964571705.1 uncultured Chitinophagaceae bacterium | reverse complement strand
GGCACCAAGACCAATGAGGAGTTTCTCGTGTCGATGAATTCCTAAATGTTTTGGCAATACATAATGACAAGCCCCTTCGGATACGGAGGGGTTTTTTGTTGGTGTACCGGCATAGTTTCACGAGAAAGCCGGTTCAAATAGGAGAGATGGCCGGAAAGCGACATCTTTGAGAGGTGACGATACCTGAAAAGATAGATCAGCTAAAGAGCGCCCTGGAGCTGGCTCCGGATAGCGCATCACGCGTGCAGCTGGTCATGGACCTGCTGCAAAAATATTCTGTCCTTCAGAGCACAGAAGGGCTCCCATATGTAGATGACCTGGACAAGCTGGCGGATGAGTTTGATAGTGATGAATATCGTGGATGGGCGCTATGCTATCGCGGCCTCTATGCGCGTCTGGCCAATGATCCCGTAGCGGCTATCGGACACCTGCGAAGTGCGCGAGCTATCTTTGAGGCTATAGGCCTGGACAAGGGTACACACAAAGCGATCTACGAAATGGGGCTGGCCCAATTTTTTATGGCCAATTATACGCAGGCACTGGAGCACCTGATGCACATGCGCAGCATATATGAGCAGTCCGGAGCCAGGCATACTTTGGCCAGTGTATATGGCAATATAGGCGCAGCACATGAAGCCCAGGGAAACTATACGGAGGCACTGGCCAACTATCTGGCTACGCTCAGGATCATGCGCGAGCTAGGTGATGAGTATGGAGAGGCGACAGTTTACCATAGCCTTGGCAATGTATGCCTTTATCAGGGGCAGTATGATGAAGCGCTCCGTCACTATACTAACTGTCTGGATCTACGCGAGCGGCTGGGAGAGAAGAACGGCGTAGCCTCAGCACACAATAACATTGGCAACCTGTATCAGACTCAGCATAACTACAAGGAGGCGCGTCAGAGCTATGCGCTGGCGCGCGCGATTAGCGAGCAGACCGGCAATCTGGAGGGCATTGCCTTTGCGATAGGTAGTACGGGTATCATCAGCCTCGCAGAGGAAGATTATGCCGGTGCACTAATAAATTTCACAGACGCGCTGAAGATATTTGAGCGTATAGGAGACAGGATGGATATCGTCATGACCTATATCAATCTCGGCAAGGCGTACACCGGACTGAAACAGCAGCCAGAAGCGGTACAATATCTGACAAAGGCTGTAGAGCTGGGCCAGGCTATAGGCGTAAAGAACATCCTTAAGTCGGCCTATTCCGCCTTTTCAGATACATACAGAGCATTTGGCCTTTACAAAGAAGCACTGGAATATTACACGTTGTTTCACGAGATGGAGAAAAGTATCCTGGGTGAAGATACTGTGCGCCAGATCACCAGCCTCAATTTTCAACATGATATCGAGCAAAAGGAAAAGGACCTGGAGATACAGCAACTGAGAAATGTAGAGCTGAAAAAGGAAAAGGACCGATCAGAGGCGTTATTGCTTAATATCCTTCCTGCCGAGGTAGCCAGCGAGCTCAAAGACAAAGGCAGGGCAGATGCGCGGCTGTTTGAAAATGTGACGGTGCTTTTTACAGATTTCAGGGGCTTTGCTACTATCAGCGAGCGGCTCACTCCGCAGCAGCTGGTAGATGAGCTGCATATCTGCTTCTCTGCTTTTGATGAGATATGTGCGCGTCACAATATCGAGAAGATAAAGACCGTAGGAGATGCCTACCTGGCAGTCAGCGGCCTGCCCCTCGCCAATCCGAGCCATGCAGAAGATATGGTCAGGGCTGCCATTGAGATCCGGGACTTCATCAGTCAGAGGCGAGAGACAGCCAGTGGCGGGGAAAGTGAAGCTTTTGAGGTGCGGATCGGCATACATAGCGGTCCTGTGGTAGCTGGTATAGTGGGCGTCCATAAATTTGCCTACGATATCTGGGGTGATACGGTCAATACTGCTGCACGTATGGAGCAGTATAGTGAATCCGGCAGGATCAATATATCTGAGACTACCTATCAGCTGCTGCAGGGCCGATTTGATTGTGACTACCGTGGGGAGGTAGAGGCCAAGAACAAAGGGAAACTTAGAATGTATTTTGTCCGATAGACCATCAGGCCTTGGGTTTCCTCTCATATAGGACTATCAGGTCCTGATTCGGATTGCTGTCAGTGGAAATGGCTGACAAGAATCTTTACCCTTATACTTGGCTCATTACTCAATCATTCCTATTTTGCCCACGTGTAAAGTGCCAAAGCTTTACAGTATAGTATGCATACCCAAAAGCCTCTGGTCAGTATCATTATGCCGTGCTTCAATCATGGTGCTTATATTATGGAGGCACTTGATACGGTCAGGCAGCAGTCTTATCGTCACTATGAGGTCATTATCGTCAATGATGGCTCTACGGATACTGCTACTTTAGAGATATTGAGTAATCTCTCTGCAGAGGTCACTGTGATCCATCAGCAGAATGCCGGTCCATCCGTAGCTCGTCACAATGGCATACAGCAGGCCAGGGGCAAATACCTGTTCTTTCTGGATAGTGACAATAAAGTACGTGATGGCTATATCAGCCAGGGCGTGCAGGTGATGGAGGCAAACCATAAGGTCGGAGTAGTGTACTCAGATGGCCTTACCTTTGGAGCCGGAGAGGCGCGCAAAGTAAGCGGCGAGTTTGATGTAGCGGCCATTATTTTTGCCAACCCCATAGATCTTTGCAGCGTGGTCCGCAGGGAGACTTACGATGCTACAGGTGGTTTTGATACCTACCTGAGTCGTCTCGGGCTGGAAGACTGGGATTTCTGGTTTGGAGTATATGAGTCGGGATGGCAGTTTCACTACATACCTGAGATACTATACGAGTATCGGGTGCTGGAGGCCTCCCGCACCCAGCTGGTGGCAAACAAAAACCTGGACCGGATCATCTCCCATATTTACCAGAAACATGCTGCACTCGTCTACCTTCACTACCAGCAGTTATATTATGAAAACCGTCAGCTCAAGGGCTCTATAGATAAACATATAGGCGGTGCGATCCTGACGCCGTACCGGGTGGTCAAAAAGCTATTCAAATAACCTTATCTATTGATTTTCAGTGATATGGAGGTGTGCTTCGAGAGTAGCGCCCAACTTTATAGCGCAATTCTTATGATTTGTGGAAAAAATGTGTAGTTTTGCCTCCCTTTTGGGAAAATACCAATAACTTCATAAGCGATGAAAAGAACGTTTCAGCCAAGCCGCCGCAAGAGGATCAACAAGCACGGCTTCAGAGAGAGAATGAGCACTAAGAATGGAAGAAAAGTCATTGCACGCAGAAGGGCAAGGGGCCGCAAGAAGCTCACTGTCTCCAGCGAAACAAGGCTCAAGTAATAAACCGGCCACAGTCAGTCCTGTGTCTTATGATCCTGCGCGCCAGACGGCTCCGCGGTCTCTAGGCAAAGAGGAACGACTGAGTCGTGATGTATTACTGGATAAATTATTTAGCGAGGGTAAGTCCGTTTCACAAAACGGGTTTACCCTCGTCTATTTGGAGTGCGTGTTGCCCACCTTTTACCCTGCCCAGGCCGCGTTCAGCGTACCGAAAAAGTATTTTAAACATGCTACGGACAGAAATCGCGTCAAGCGCCTGCTGCGTGAGAGCTACCGCCAGGACAAGCAGCAGCTATATCTCCGGCTGGCAGCTGCCGGCAAGCAAGTGGCGCTCATGCTGATCTACAAAGGGAAAGAAGTGCCCTCCTATATCGTAGTGCAAAAAAATGTGTCCGAGCTAATACTCAAGCTTCTGACACGGATCATCCGATAAAATTTACCTGAAGGCTGCCGATCCGCCCAGGCTAAACTGATTGGACTGGGCTACGGAAGTGTGTGCCTTTACATAGTTGCCCAGGAAGAATCTGAATGCATGCTTTTTGCCAAACTGGGCGAAGTAGACGTTGGCACCCAGGCGAAAGTACATCGGCCCAAAGGTCGCGTAGTTCTTCCACAGATAGATACCCGCAGAGTAGTACATGCCTACTCGTCCCAGCATGATCTCATCTCCCAGCAGAAAGCTGGCCGTCGTAGCCTCCATGGCATGAGAGTAGCGCGTGGTGATCTCGTTATAGTTGAGGAAATCATGGACAGCGCGGACATATTCATAGCAGAAGCCAGCAAAGACTTTATTGCCGGGGCTCGTATAGCGGGCATAGGTGAGGACTGCAGTATGGATGGGAAATTTGGGCCCATTAAAGCCATAGGTCTCCTGTATGCCCAGTACATACATAGCTGATATCTCATTGTGCAGAAAGTCGCGCTTGCGCTCGCAGTTATAGCGCAGGTCTTTGACCATTGGTACTGCCTTGATACCTATAGACCCCATCAGGAGATTAGCCCCGTAGTTAGGCAGGTTGGTCGCAGAGTTTGAGAGGTGGTTAAAGCTGAAGGTCGTACTCAGCATGGTCCATGGACTCATCTTCCACTCGGCTCCGATCTTGATCTGCACACTCATATTGATGTTTGAGCTGATCAGGTTATTAGTGGGATTGCTCAGGTAGTCGTACTTGCGGGTGACATAGGCGTAGCCAGCGCCCACGCGTGTATACAGGTCCACCACCTTACTCCGGCACATGTAAAATTTGCCGTATCCCATCAGCGCAATGGCATCTCCAAAGGTCTGGTGCTCCCCAAAGCGGATATAGAGCAGCGTCCCTCCAAACTCAGGAAAATTCAATGGCTTGTGCCACGGCTGTTCCCCTAGCGTCTTCTTGTATATATCTATCTGAAAGCCCTGGGACAGCTCCCGTGGTACGTGATTGACTTTAGGGCTATGCTTAAATATTTTGCCAGCCAGGTAGGATGCCTCTATACCCCACCTGCCTCCGCGAAAGGTGGGCGATCCGTCTTCTGCCCATGCGGGCATAGTGCCCGATAGGACGAGTATCAATATGATGGCGGGAGTATAAAGCTTCACTGGGCGGCTATCCCTCCAAACTTACTGAAAAAGCAGGGAAAAACTTTTGGGAGCCGTGATTTCGGGGTACCTTTGCATCCTTATGCCTACACTGACCGATCTTAGGGAGAAGCGCAAGACACTGGGACGCCGTATGGGTTCCTACTTTCTGCAGGGGCTCCTGCTGGTCGGGCCTGCTTTTTTTACCTTCTGGGCTATCTACCAGATCTTTGACCTGTTTGATAGCAATACCAAGCCGCTGTTCCAGCGTTTCCTTCATTTTAGTTTCCCGGGTATAGGCATTATCATTTTTGTCGCATTTATTACACTGATAGGCTTCCTCGGATCTACGGTCATAGTGCGGCCACTCATGGAGATCATAGAGAATCTGCTGGAGCACACCCCTCTGGTCAAGGATATCTATGCCTCCTTCAAGGATTTTATCTCAGCCTTTATCAGCAATAAGAAAAAATTCAATCGCCCTGTCATCATGGAGATGGGCAGGGGTACTGGTTTGTTTCGCATGGGCTTCATCACTCAGGATGATCTGGACGAGTTTGATATCAAAGATAAGGTCGCAGTCTATTGCCCGGACTCTTATGGTTTCACCGGAAACCTGTACGTCGTAGACAAAGATCTGGTGCGCGCGCTGCCACATGTAGGCTCAGCACATGCTATGAAGTACATTCTCTCAGGCGGTGTGATGGAGGTACCGGAGGAGAAAGTCCACCCTGATACTCCCGTAGAGGGTCGGGAGGTACTTTGATCTATTTCAAAATTTCCAGTGAGAGTTTGGCCAGATAGGCATACTTAGATTCATCTTTACCTATCAGTATTTTCGAGAAGTATTCACTGGCGTTGCTTCTGTCTCCGGATAGCCACCACGCTCTCGCTATGTAGTAGTACGGCACTGCCAGTACACTATCTGCGGTGTTTCCCGCTTTCTTTTGCATCTCCAGGTACTTCTCCCACGCAGCGATAGATGCTTTATGTTCTCCACCCTGATACAAGGCATACGCGTAGTATTCCTGGCTTTCTGCAGTGGCGGGATGTTTACTCATATAGGTTGCCAGCAGGTCTTTGGCATCCTTGTACCGTTTGTCATTGATCAGTATTTGTGCCTCTATGATATACGGCATGGTGCTGTCAGCAAAGTCACTACGCAGACGTGTAGTGACCAGCCGCGCGCCATAGTCGCCTATACGGTACGTCAGCAGTGACAGCAGACCGGAGTAGGTGTCAGATGCAGGGTCCGTAGCCAGGTACAGCGCAGCCTCAAATACCTGATTGCTATCTGCCGCTATCTGAAAGTGGTCGAGATACCCATTCATATCCTTCTTCCAGCCTGCATCATGATGCGCATATTTATACAGCCCTGAGTAGAAGAGATGGTCCCCGTAGACCGTGTCAGGCTCCGTAGCCGCCAGCATAGCGGGTACTGAATCCATAGGCGCTATCAGCGTATATATATCCCGCGCATCGGCACACACATCTTTATCTGCTTGAGCGCTTCTTAGTCCCCACTCAGCGGAGATTCTTGCATGTGTAAGGTCTCCTGCGGAGAAATATAAAGACGCAAGGCCGCAATTCAGCCCATGCACAGACGGATATAGCTCCATTACTTTGTGATAAATACGATAGGCTCCTGCCGTATCGCCGCGCTCATGCAGCAGGCGTGCGTAGTCTACCAGCGTATAGGAGAAATTATCCCCGATATCCTTTGTGTATGCCTTCATCACTGGCAGATAGGCTATCAGTTCGTCGCGCATCAGCGCCATGCCGTAGAGGCTGCATAGACCCTTGCGTAGATCTAGCCTTGACGAGTCTATCGCGATACCCTGCAGCCAATAATTGGCTATCCGTGAGGCAGCGGCGCGAGGCACTACAGTTACATTGTCTTGCAGTCCTGCCAGGTCAGGGGAGAGGATGGACTCGTCATCGGCAGAGATGATATGGAGGGCGGGCGTTTCTATAAGGGCATAGTTGAGCAGTACGTTACCTTTCATCATCAGCGCGGTCACGTTCTTTGGCTCTGCGCGCAGGATAGAGTCGAGGTAGCCTTCGGCGTCTTTATATTTGCCCTCCGCTATGAGCAGGGTAGCCTGATTGACGATAGCCTCCTGCGCGGTAGCAGTGAGAGCCGCCAGCGCGAGCAGCAGAGATAGGAGCGTTTTTGCCATAGCCCAAAAGTATAATCATTTGTATATTGCGTAAAATATCCGCGATGCTATATTCCATGACGGGCTTCGGCAAGGCTCACGTAGCCTTCAAAAACAAGACGATCATAGCCGAAGTACGTTCTCTCAATAGCCAGAAAGGCCTCGATCTTTCCCTCAAGTTTACTACCCAGTTTCGTGAGCAGGAGTACAACCTGCGTAATCTGATCGCTGAAAAACTCCAGCGCGGCAAAGTAGACGTCTACGTGACCATAGAGAAGGAAGACCATACCCCTGAGGTACTGCTCAATAAGCGCGTGATCAAAGCATACTACCAGGAGCTGCGCCAGATAGCAGACGAGGTAGGCGCACCATCGGACAATCTGATCTCTACCATACTCCAGCTACCAGAGATAGCCGCCAGTGCCGCAGAGGAGTCTGACGAGGAAGAGTGGAAAGCGATAGAAAAGGCCATCATGCAGGCACTGGACGGGCTGAATGGCTTCCGTGCCGATGAGGGCAAGATACTAGCGGATGATATGCTGCAGCGCATAGCACTGATAGATAAATATGCCCAGGAGGTGCGTGCTATGGACAAAGATCGGGTGAGCGAGATAAAATCCCGTCTGGAGACCAGTGTAGAGGCAGCGATAGGCAAAGACAAAATAGATCCTAACCGCCTGGAGCAGGAGCTGGTCTACTATATAGAGAAACTGGACATCACAGAGGAGCTGACGCGCCTCAAAGCCCACTGTGAGTACTACCGTGAGGTGATGGCCGGCAAAGATGATATGAAAGGCCGCAAGCTGAACTTCATAGGTCAGGAGATAGGCCGCGAGATCAATACACTCGGCTCCAAGGCCAGCCACGCACCTATCCAAAAGCTGGTGGTGAATATGAAAGACGAGCTCGAAAAGATCAAAGAGCAGATCAATAACATACTCTGATTTTTTTATCAAATTAGCGCTTCCAAATCATAGCCTTATGTCTCACGACTTTCACGTTGTAGTACCGCCCAAGAAGATCATAGTCATCACCGCACCGTCTGGTGCCGGCAAGTCGACCATCGTCAAAAAGCTGATCAGGCAGCGCATAGACCTCGAGTTTAGCATATCACTGACCACACGTGAGAGGCGCGAGGGCGAGATAGATGGCAAGCACTACTATTTTGTGACACATAATGAGTTTCAGCAGCGCATACAAAAGGGTGACCTGGTGGAACATGAGGAGGTGTACCCGGGTCAATACTATGGCACCCTGCGCAGCGAGATAGAGCGCATCTGGAGCCAGCGCAAGATCGCGATCTTTGATATGGATGTGAAGGGTGCAGAAAACATCAAGAAAGCCTATGGCAATGATGCCCTGGTGATCTTTATAGCCCCACCAGACAAGGAAACCCTGGCACGCCGCCTGGAAAACCGCAACACTGAGAGCAAAGACAGCCTCAGGAAGCGCATCAAAAAAGCTGAGCAAGAACTGGCATACAAAGACAAGGCGGACAAAGTAGTGGTGAATGATGACTTTGACATTGCCTTTATGAATGTCAAGAATGTGATCACCAACTTCCTCAAGAAAGCAGAAGCGCATCCTGCACACTAGTAATTAGGTTATCTGTATTGCATTGATATTCACGCTTCAGATGAATGTCAGTATCCCCCTTTTTTATTTTTTGGCGGGACGCTTGGCGGTATCATTTCCGTTTATAACTTCGGGTCATAAATCTCCCCGACATGGTCTCAGAAATCACAGCAGGTATCGAGGTCTCCGTACAGACAATGTATCAGGACGGGCACTCCCGGCCGGATGAGAACCGCTTTGTCTTTGCCTATAAGATCTGTATCTCTAACCACAATGACTACACCGTGCAGCTACTGAGCCGCCGCTGGATCATCACCAATGGTATAGGTGGCGTGGAGATAGTAGAGGGCGAGGGTGTAGTAGGCCGCCAGCCAGTACTCTACAAAGGAGATATGCACGAGTATGTATCAGGCTGCAACCTGATCACGCCACTCGGCACGATGGAGGGCAGCTACTTCTTTCAGAATAAAGCCACTCAGGAAATATTTGAAGTGAATATCCCACTGTTCAAACTGGAGGCTACTTTCGCCCTGAATTAAACGCTCTGGTATTAAAGTCTTCCTGCGGTAGAATTACAAGCCATGCATTTGGCTGTTAGTCTTACTACTAAATACCTACTACTAAATACCACTCAAGGTTTCTCCATGACACTGCCGCACTTGCTGCAGGTGCAGAGTGATTTATCAGCATAGAATTTATCCATGACCACAGGCAGGTCTTTTACGATGTCATTTACCGGCACTTTGGCCTCGTAGAGCAGGTGGCCACAGTTTTCGCAGTACCACTGGAACCCATCTTCCATCGTATCAGGACGCGGCACCTCCATGACCAGTCCCACACTGCCCTCGGGCCTGCGTGGTGAGTGCGGCGTACCTGCCGGCAGCAGAAATATCTCTCCCTCGCCGATAGGCACATCTACTATTTTGCCATCCTGCACGGTCTTGACCACGATATTGCCCTCCAGCTGATAGAAGAACTCCTCCGTGCCATTCACGTGAAAGTCCTTCCGCTTATTGGGTCCGCCCACTACCATCACTATGAAATCCTTGCTGTCCTTGTACACTACCTGATTCATCACAGGTGGCCGGAGCAGGTGGCGGTGCTCATCTATCCATTTCTTGAAGCTGAAAGCGGGTGCTATCATGATGGTAAGTTTTGTAAGGTGAAAATAAGCAACCTGCCACAAGAAACGAATGACTTTTGCACGTATGTGCCATGAGGCGGATCGCCATCTTATTTTTTGCTTATTTTACGACGGTAGTTTTCAAATACATATCTCCATGAATCTCGATCTCTCCGGCAAAAACGCATTCGTATCTGGCAGCAGCAAAGGCATAGGCAAGGCCATAGCCACAGAGTTGGCAAAACTCGGCGCCAATGTGACCCTCGTCGCACGCACGGAGACGGCCCTGATGCAGGGGCTGATAGACCTCAGCTTCAGCGCAGGTGCGGAGCAGCGCCATGACTACCTGGTGGCAGACTTTTCCAATCCTGAGAAGCTGCGCGCAGCCGTAGAGCGGCACATGATGAAGACAAATAAGACCTATCATATCCTTGTCAATAACACCGGAGGACCGCCATCAGGCAAGATCACCGGCGCTACGGAGGATGAGTTTCTCACAGCATTTAGCAATCACCTGATCTGCAATCACCTCCTCACCACACTAATGATGGAGGGGATGAAGAAGGATGGCTATGGCCGTGTGATCAATATCATCTCCACATCAGTAAAGGTCCCCCTCAAAGGGCTCGGTGTGAGCAATACGATACGCGGCGCAGTAGCAAGCTGGGCCAAGACCATGGCCAATGAACTGGGCGAGTATGGCATCACTGTAAATAATGTGCTGCCGGGCGCCACACAGACCGAGAGGCTGAAAGAGATCGTGGCCAATAAGGGCGAAAAGCAAAAGATAGCTGCTGATGCCGTAGAGAAAGAAATGCTGGCAGAGATACCTCTCGGCAGGTTTGCAAAGCCGGAGGAAGTGGCAGCGGCTGTGGCCTTTCTGGCTACACCGGCGGCGGCATATATCAGCGGTATCAATGTTCCCGTAGATGGCGGCAGAACAGGGAGCCTGTAGTTCAGCTATCCTTTTCTTTGGTGAAAGCATCCGCCATTTTGAGAGCAGCGGTGGCCTGGGCGTTGTCCGGATACTCCTGGAGTGTGCGGATATAATATTCGCGGGCTTTAGCCCCATCTCCTGTCTGAGAGTAGCAAAAGGCGATATTGGTCAGCGCCATCTCTCTATAAGTAACCCGTGACAAACTCAGCAAGAATAACATCCGCCATCTATCCAGCCATTGCTTCCGGCCAAATTGCTCATAGCTTTTCTCAAAATATGGGATGGCTTCATCAAACTTTTTGCGATGGACCAATGCAATACCTCTGCGGTGCTCCCGACTGAATACAAGGCGCAGGAAAAAGATAAGATATACGTAGATACAACATGCGTAAAGTAAAGGATGCGCTGCCCCCCAGAAGGCTAAGCTCCAACTGATAGTGGCGATCAGGATAGCATGCAGTATGAAAGCTGGCCAAGCTATAGATCTGATGATGGGTACGCCTGCTGCCATTATTTAGATTATTGTTCTTTATCCAATACTCTGACCTGCACCAGCATCACCTGCTTATCTGTAGCTTTTATGATCTTGATCTCAAACTGATCTACATTGATCGTCTCACCTTGCTCAGGGATATCCTCATGATGCGCCACTATATATCCTGACAGTGTCTCATACTCGCCCTCCGGTATATCGAGGTCGTATTCCTTATTGAGGTAGTCCACCTCCAGGCGGGCGGAGAAGATATATTCCTTGCTATTGATCTTCTTCTCAGTGAGCTCCTCCACGTCATGCTCATCCTCTATCTCGCCAAATATCTCCTCCATGAGGTCCTCCAGAGTGATGATACCTGCAGTGCCACCGTATTCATCTACTACCCAGGCTATGCTCTTGCGCTCCTTCACCAGCTGCACCATCAGGTCCTGTGCATTCATAGATGATGGTACCACCTCTATGGTCCTGATGAACTGGCGGATCGAGACAGGGTTTTTCAGCAGGTCCAGGTGGTGTACGTAGCCGATCACTTTGTCTATCGTATCATCATATACTATCAGGCGCGAGTGCTTGGTTTCTTTGAACCTCCTGCGTAGCTCTTCTATCGGCTCATCGGCCTCTATGGCAGATATCTCCGGGCGTGGCACCATACAGCTTTTCACTTTCACCTCTTTGAGGTTTAGTGCGCGCTCAAATATCTCAGAGTTCAGATTGTCCGTTTCATCCTCGTCTTTCTCCTCGCTGGCGGCTGATTCTTTGATCAGGTACTCGAGGTCATCTTCGGTAAAGTCCTGCTTGCCCTCATGATAGTCCTTGCCGGAGGCAGCTTTTATCACCTTGCTGGAGATGGTATGAAAGATATTGGTCAGCGGCATGAGCAGTACGTAAACGCCGCGTACAGGATAGGCAAAGATCAACAACATCCGGTCCGCATTGATGCGGAAAAGCAGCTTGGGCAGCAGCTCTCCAAGGACGAGAACGAGAACTGTAGTGACCAGCGTATGGATCATGAGCAGCGGTACCTCGCCATGTGGCAGGAATGGCAGGCGCTCCGGCGTCAGTATCTTGGACATCATACTACCGAAGAGTACGAGTACGATATTGAGCCCGATGAGCATAGTACTGATAAAGCGGGAAGGGTCCTGATTGAACCCCGCTATGATGCGCGCGCTGCCTGATTTTTCTTTGAGCAGCTCTATACGCAGCTTATTGGCAGAGACAAAGGATATCTCTATGCCGGAGAAAAAAGCAATAAGCAGCAGGCTGAGTAATAATAAGAATACTTCCATCTGGGAGTGTAAATATAGTGCTATTCGCTTTTAGGCGCGTTTGCTTTGCGCTGGGCCTCGTCCTGCAGCATTTTTTCGCGGAAGCGGCGCTGGCCACGGATATTCATATAGATCAGTACGCAGAAACCTGCACAGATGATAGGGAAATAAACCAGGCGGTCAAACTTCTGGTAGGTGGCCAGGTTAAACACACCCAACGCTACAGCTGCTATCGCAGCTATCATCCATGCCCGCTCCAGTATCTCCAGAAATTTCATTTCGTGACCTTTTACGCCGCAAAGGTAATGCTTTCCGGCAGACTGTCTTTACCGGATCAGCGTGATGGTACCCTTGCTGGCCATGGTCTGCCCATCAGCGTAGGTGATGGTCACCGTGTAGACATAGTCTCCGGGATTCATATAGGCACCGTGATAGGTACCATCCCAGCCGGAGCCGATATCATTAGAGAAATAAACCCGCTCGCCCCAGCGGTCAAAGATGTTCATTTCATATACCTTGACGGGGCCATATGGGTAAGCGTAGAATACATCGTTGATACCATCATTATTTGGTGTGAAGGCATTAGGCACATAGAAGTGCTTTGACGCATCTACATACAGCGTGATGGTATCTATGCCTGAGCAGCCACCTACAGGATCTGTGACGGTGAGAATATATATCGTGGTCTGCAGCGGCGAGGCCACAGGATTAGGGCAGATATCACAGCTGAGGCCTGTAGACGGTGTCCAGGCATAGCTATAGTTAGCCGATGGGGTGATGTCTATCTGTATAGACTCTGAGCCTCCATAGCTGATACGCAGTGGACTCACCGTAGTGAAAGTAATAGGCTGTGGCTGAGTGATAGCTACCGTAGAGTCTACGGTGCAGCCATGCGCATCTGTAGCGGTCACACTATAGCTGCCGGCAGGCAGGTGATAGATACCCTGCGTAGTAGCCCCGGTAGACCACAGGTATGATGCAGGTGCAGTGCCTCCGAGTACTACAGCATGGATATGACCGTCAGACTGGCTATTGCAGGTGAGATTCTGTAGGGTATCTATGTCCAGCGCTATGGCCGGGGCCGCCTGTACAGTATAGGAGACCGAGCCGGTACAGTTATTAGCATCTGATACGGATACTGTATAGATACCAGGATCCAGGCCTGAGGCGGTAGGACCGCTCTGTGCCGGTGTGGTATTCCATGTATAGGTATATGGAGAGGTGCCAGTGGCAGTGGTCACTGTCAGGCTGCCATCACTGAGGCCCGGGCAGGACTGGTCTACCTCGCCGTTTGGAGCGAGGACAGGTGCCGGCTTTGCATTGGAAGTGACAGTCACAGATGGATTGCTGATATAGGCGCATCCGGCAGCATCATGCGCGGTCAGTGTGTATGTGCCTGAGTTCCTGACAGTGATGGCAGCTGTGGTATCTCCGCTGGACCAGAGATAGTCCGACTGAGGGGCGAGGTTATCGCTCAGTACCACGCTATCTCCCTGGCAGAAAGAAACAGGCCCCGAGGCCACGATAGTCATAGGCGAGACAGGAGTGACGGTCACATTCACATACGCCGTATCCGCACAGCCGCCAGTAGCGATGAGCATGTAGTTGTTTACCACGGTAGCACCGCTGGTATTGGTCTGTGAGAAGACAGGGTCTGCGGCCGAAGCACTGCTCAGGTTAGCGGCAGGAGACCATGCATAGGTCACTCCGGCTGTCGCAGCTGCGCCGAGCTGTACGCTCGTGCCGGAGCAGACCGTAGTGTCAGTGCCGGCATAGGCTGTAGGCCGCGTGCCGATAGTGATGGTCGTAGCGCTGGCAGTAGCCGTACAGCCATTGTCTGTAGTGCTCAGCGATACGCTGTAGCTACCCTGGGTGGTCCAGCTCAGCTGGTATGGGCCTGCACCTGAGCCGCTCAATACATTGGCGCCGGAGAAGTTCCACGTATAGGTAGCAGTCGCACTCACAGTACCTGCATAGGTCACTGTGATCGGGTCACCTGCACAGGCGCTATGCGTACTCACTACAAATGAATTATCAATATCCGGATAGATCCTCACATTGACCGTATCCGTGGCAGAGCATGCACCTGTAGTAGCGGTCACGATGTAGAAAGTATCTATGATAGCGCCCGTTGGATTGCCAGGTATAGTGATAGTAGGGTTAGCCATTGTAGTGCTGCTCAGGCCCCATGCCGGTGTCCAGCTATAGGTGTAGCCGCTGACAGGCGTACTGCCCAGAGCGCCTGCCACACCGGGGCAAAGCTGAATATCGCTGCCAGCATCTGCGGCTGCGGTATTGGCTATCGTGATAGACTGAGAGGTGGTGCCCGTGCAGCCATTGTCGGTCACAGTCAGGTCTACGGTTTTTGTGCCGTTTGTATTCCAGCTCACAGAATATGGGCCGGCTCCCGTGCCACTGAGTACAGTAGCACCGTTAAAGTTCCAGGTGTATGTAGCTGTGCCGGATGGCGAGCCTCCGATAGTGACAGAGACGGGCTGTCCCGCGCATGCAGTAGTAGATGGATTGAGTGTAAAGGATGGCGAGAGCGTACTCGATACATTGACTGTATGGGATATGGTAGAGGTACAGCTATGGTCGGTCACGGTCAGTGACACAGCCGGCGTGCCGGGGGCAGTCCAGTTGACTGAATAAGGACCAGCGCCACTGCCGCTCACTACATTTCCGCCGTTAAAATTCCAGCTGTACGTAGCGCTGCCGCTGTCCAGTCCGCTATAGTTGATGGCCACATTCACCCCTACACAGGTAGCAGTAGGGTTGATAGTAAATGCGCTGGATGGGCTAGGGTAGAGTGTCACATGTACTGTATCTCTGGCAGAGCAGGAGCCGGATGTAGCAGTCACTACATAGAATGTATCTATCGGCCTGCCCAGTGGGTTGCTAGGTATGGTAATGGTAGGGTTTGCCGCAGTAGCGCTGCTCAGGCCCAATGCCGGGGACCAGCTATAGGTGTATCCTGATACAGGTGCAGCACCCAGCTGCCCCGGTACAGCCGGGCAGATGGATATATCAGGACCTGCATTTGCTGTGATACCTCCGGTGATGGTGATAGACTGTGTGGCTGCCGTACCAGAGCAGCCGCCATCGGTCACGGTCAGGTCTACGCTTTGGCTGCCGGGTGTATTCCAACTGATAGAATATGGGCCCGCGCCGGATCCGCTGATCACGTTTCCTCCATGAAAATTCCAGGTATAGGTCCCCGTGGGCGATGCAGCGCCGGTCAGCGTCACAGACACTGGTTGGCCCTGGCATGCCGTAGTAGAAGGGTTAAGCGTAAATGCAGGAGCAGGTGCGGTATTGACCGAGACAGTAGAGGAGGCAGTAGCAGTGCAGCCATGGTCGGTCACTGTCAGGCCGATGGTCTGCGTACCCGTAGCAGTCCAATTGATGGAATACGGACCAGCGCCCGTACCGCTGATGATATTGCCGCTACCAAAGTTCCATGTATAATTTGCGGTAGCAGAGATATTAGAAACTGTTACTGTCACATTCTGATTGGCGCAGGTACTCGTAGGGGCAATGGTGAAAGCCGCATCAGCAGAGTCTACTGTGATAGTGCGCGTGGCAGTAGTCGTACAGCCGTTGTCAGATACGGTCACTGAGATAGTTTTGGTACCTCCTGTAGCCCATTGTACAGTATATGGGCCTCCGCCACTTCCGCTACCTGTAGTGCCACCGCCAAAATTCCATGTGTATGTAGCGGTGCCGGATACAGTATTGAGAGAGACGTTTGCATTTGTGTTTTTGCAAATGGTCGCAGGCGAAACATTGATCGTAGGCGGAGTAGGTGTGCTGACCGACACGGTACCTGTAGAGTCCGTCTTGCAGTGCCAGCGGTCAGAGACTTCTACAGTGTACGTAGTGGTAGTAGTAGGTGACACAGTGATGCTCTGCGTAGTCTGTCCTCCCGGCGCCCAGGTATATGTAAATGGCGCTGTACCACCGGAGATCACATTAGTAGAAAGCGTGGCAGAATTGCCGGCGCAGATGGTCGTATCCCTTGGCTTGGCTATCACCGGGCAGGTATTGATCTCCAGCACCACGATACGCTGTATCGCAGGGCCACCGGGGTTGCCTGTGGTCGTACCATTGCAGCTATTGTCCAGCCACTGTCCGCTTGCGTTCATGATCGCGCAGTCCTCGCCATAGGCACACCAGTAGGCATTGGTACCGGTGCAGAGTGCACAGCCAAAAGTACCGTTGTAGCAGCCGGGGCGTAGGTTGTTGGGGTCGCCGGGGGTCCAGTTATAGTATGTAGGTGTAGCTCCGGTGGCAAAGATGCGCCAGTTGTAGGTAGAGCCGCTATCCGTCATGCCTAGCCATACTGCCGAGCCGGCACCGCTGATCTGGTAGACATTTTGTAGCCATAGCGAAGCGCTCACGTCACTGTTTTCCTGAGCATTATCTATGATGAGCTGGGGTATGCCTATATTGGCAGCGTCGCGGTGCGCATCGATACCTGTTTTCGGTGTCAGGCTGTGAAAATAGGCACTGCAAGGTTGGGTGGGTACCCACACGCGGTAGTACCCCAGTGGATTGAGATAGGCATTCATAGCAGCAGTATCACAGGTATTGACCTGTGCAAAAACTCCCACTGCGGCGATCCAAAGGCTTAAAGCAAAAAATATCTTTCTAAGTAGCTGACTCACATCTGAAAATTGACCCGCGAATATACTACAAAAAGAGGGCAAATAACCGCTGCCGGTTGCCTGCGCTACGGCAGATGGCAATAAAAAAGCGGCAGATCTGCATCTGCCGCTTTTTTAACTATTTGTATCAGCTTAGTTTACAGTCTGGGAGGCTTTGAACTTTCTCATATCCCTGCTGCCCTTGGCAGTCAGGATGGCACCCGGTATGGTCATACCTGTACCTGCCAGCGCAAATACGCTACCAAAGGCCAGCTCCAGATAATGCGACAGGAATGATGAGCCTAAGAGGCCATTGCCCGAGTCGCCATATTCTATGTCATGCTTTATGCCTGTGCCACCCACAGCCAGTAGTGTACCACCGCTCGCCATAAAGGTAGTACCTATGACCAGCAGGACAATACCAGAGGTACGCTTGTGTTTTGCACTTTCATACCTGCGGTTGCTGCTTGGCTTTTCACGCAGGTTCAGGTCTATCATAGACAGTACGGGTGCCTGCGTCTTTGTGGTCAGCAGAGATGCCTGTATGCCCGGATCGGACAGATGGTGTGATTTAAACATGATGGAGCTGTGCGTATCGCTGCTCTGGGCATTTGTGTAGAGTGCCGCACATAGCACCATAGCGATGAGAAAGAAGAATTGCTTCATAGTAAGTATTTTTTTGGAGTTAGATAATATGCTGCAAATTAAACAAATACCTCACTCCACAAAATCCGTACTGGTACGGAGTACCATTTACTACTCAATACCCCGGCGCCGCCCTTTTCATTGCCTTTGAGCCCTTCACGATCTTTACGATACCTGATATCAGCAGGGGCGTACCTACCAGTAGCCCTAGTCCGCCACCGCCTACTTCAGCACCATGCTCTATGTAGTCTCCCACGGGAGTATTATCTCCATTCAGGTCCCGCTTCAGCGCCGGCACCCCGACAGCCAATAGCGCAGAACCACCTGCCACAAACACGCTCCCTATCACCGTAAGCGCGATACCACCGTTTCTCTGCTTGCGCCCAAACTTGTATTCTGAGCTATTGTAATTAGAGGTCTGCCCGCCGGAGTCTGGCCGCTGCACCATACTGAGGTTCGCAGGCGCATTCATAGCGATGATAGGCTCACTATGATTCCTAAAAAGAATGGAACGCTGCCCCGTCTGCGCAAATGCCACAGACACCATACAGATCAATATACTGAGAAAGAATAGCCTTTTCATGACACATCATTTTGTCAAGTGTCATACAAAGCACAAGCCACAAAAATCTGTGTAATAAGTTGCATTAAGCCCCAAAGGGGCGGCTCGCATGTAGCAATGGGCAACGTCCTACTATTTTTACGTAGAAGCCATCTACACCCGCTCCAGCTTGATCTGCTTGGCCCCCTTGATACGGATAGGCACCATCTCCTCCTCCACGTTGGTCAGCTCCAGGCCAAAGTCCTCCGGAGTGGAGAGGCTGATAGACTTGATCATGCGGTAAAATTTCACCACAAACTGCTCAAACGGCGTCAGCGCATCATCTATCGCCACACGCGTATTGAGGATGATAAACTTAAAGTCCGCCGGCATATTGTATTTACGCAGGGATGGATAGTGAGACAGCTCATCTACCTCGCCGCTGGCCACCATCTCCTCCACTATCTTCTTGAACATCAGGTTCACCTTATGCTCCACCTTAAATCCAAAAGACAGCTTCACAAAGAAGCACCTGCGTGGTATGATCGTATCCACCCCATAGGTGATGCCATAGGGCTCATTGGTGATATCTACGTGTACAAACCAGTAGATGTCCGCACGCTTAGGCCGCTTGCGAAAGATGGAGTAGATGATATTGGAGTCTATATGGCTCTTGTCATTGGCCATACTCAGGTACACCAGGTTGTTAGCTTCCTTGGCTATGGTCTCATCCTTCATCAGGTCTTTGAGCGGAGCGATATAGTCCTTCACTTCTACAAACTCTGTATGCTTCTTGCGCAGCAGGCGCGCCTGGTAGAATACATACATCACCCCAAAGAGCGCCACCGCTATCATAAAGGTAAACCAACCCCCATGCGGAAATTTCTCCAGGTTAGACACAAAGAATGCGCCCTCTACCGTATAGAGGAACACAGCCAGCCCCACCACCATGATCATCGGCTTGCGCTGGATATACTTCAGGTACACCAGCAGCGCAGTGGTCATCAGCATATTCAGCATGATGGCCAGGCCGTAGGCCGCATCCATCCGCGCTGACTCCTGGAAGATAAAAACCACTGCCACGCAGCCGAAGAAGAGGAACCAGTTGATGAACGGGATGTACATCTGCCCTTGATGCTGGGTAGGATAGATCACTTTCAGGTTTGGCCAGAGGCGCAGCTTCATGGCCTCATTCACCAGGGTGAAGCAGCCCGTGATCAATGCCTGGGAGGCGATGATCGCCGCCATCGTAGCCACCGCCACACCTATCGGGAGAAACCACTTCGGCATCATGTCATAGAAAGGTGTCTCTGCCACCCTGCCATTCTTCATGCACTCCAGCAGGAAGGCCGA
>CAZNDJ010000066.1:0-19670 GCA_964571705.1 uncultured Chitinophagaceae bacterium | reverse complement strand
CAGGAACAATGGAAAACTTGACTCCGGGTTTTCATTGTTACCTGTGTTGTAGTTCGGGTAATCGACTGTGGACGGACGAGCACTGCTGCTGCTATTCTCTACCACAATTCTATACTCAAGGCGTGCATCGTTGCCCAACTCGCGTTTGATCGTTTTGCGCAACAATGAGACGTAATGTTCCTCGAGCCATTCATAGAAGAATTGTGATGGCACCTGAATAGTGAGCACGTTCTCTCTGATCTCTACTGGTCGTATCGGCTCGAACCACGTTTTAAAGCTTTGTTGGCTCACGTTGTCCTTTATGATTTCCAGACATGCGTTCCAAACTTGTGATGCCGATTTCTCCTTCATGCTCTTGTGCAGTTTGTTTTAGGCTTGGGGGTGAATGAAAAGTACTACGATTTGGTTGATGATGTGAAAATGTGAAAAAGAAAGTGTAGAAAGAAATTTTTATCCACTTGTTTTTTTCCGAAAAATTTCCGTGTGCGTTTGCCTCTTATTTAGTGAAATTATCCACAAAAAGAAAGGCTGATAAAAAGAAAAATCTAGCTGTTTATGGGTACGATTTTTATTGGCGAATTGTTGCCGGTTTGCTTTCGATTTTTATGATCAAAATAAAAATCGATCTGGCCGAGGCAGATGCCCGCCCAGCCTACCTGATTTACCAACACGGTTTTCCCTTCGGCATTGCTATACGTCATAGGTGCGTCAAAAAATGTGTGCGTGTGCCCGCCTAGTATCACATCGATATTCATCGTAGATTTTGCGAGTACCTCATCAGAGACTTTACTATTGTCATACTTGTACCCGAGATGTGAGAGGCAGATCACGAGATCGCAGTTCTCATCATGGCGGAGGATATTTGCAATACGGTTGGCATTAGTGACCGGGTCATTATAGACGGTATCACCGTACATGTTTTTTGACACGAGGCCATTCATCTCTATACCTACGCCAAAGACGCCGGCTTTCACACGGCCATATTTGAATGTCTTATACTCTTTTAGTTTTCCTTTCAGCGGAGTATGGTCCACGCCATAGTTAGCATTCACAAACGGGAAATGCGCCTGGTCCATACGCAGCGCCAGATTATCCAGGCCACCGTCAAAATCATGATTGCCGATGGTAGTGGCATCGTACTGCATATCATTCATAAGGCGGATCTCTATCTCGCCGTGGTATTTATTGAAGTAAGGCGTACCCTGAAATATATCTCCGCTGTCCAGCAGCATGACATGCTTTTCCTTTGCGCGTATCTGGCGTATCACCTCTGCCCTGCGGGCAAAGCCACCGAGGCCCTGGTACTTGGTACCATCCATAGGGAAGGGATCGATGCGGCTGTGCTGGTCATTGGTATGCAGGATGGTGATCTTCTGCAGATCACCGGCGGCCAAAGCTTCCAGTGGGAATGCGCCTAACCCCAGCAGTGCTGCAGCTGCCGACGACTTTTGTATAAATGCTTTCCTGTTCATGCTGCTCTTCTTTTTCTACTGCTCTATCGTGACTCTGCCGTCCTTGATGCTTTTGAGATGCTCCCCACGTGCGTGTATGTCTTTGAATCCTTCTATAAAGATATCGCGCAGCAGTACGCCGGTCTCTATCTGCGGCACAGGCTTGAGCATATCCAGTTTCTCGCCGCCATTGGCCAGGTAGTCACTGAGGGCTACAGTATATTTCTTAGACGCGTCAAATGGCTTTCCCTGAATGGTAATATTGATCGCCTTTTTATCCTTAGATATCACATAGCGCGCACCAGCCAGCGGCACACCGCCCGCACCAGCCATGCGATCAAAGAACTGCTGGGTGAGATCGCCGTTGAGCTCCAGCAATACGAGCAGATTGTCAAAAGGCATGAGTTCAAAGGCCTGGCCGCGGGTCACATTGCCTTTAGGCAGCTGCGGCAGGCGGATGCCTCCGAAATTGATCATGGCCACATCTACATGACGCTTGCTATACTTCTCTGCTTTTGCCAGCAATATTTCAGAAAGGATATTGCCGAGGTCAGACTCTGGCATCTGCTTGGTCAGTACTGTGTCGCTCACTACCAGCACCTGATTCATCTCCGCCTCCATAGAGTCACGGTAGGGCTTGATAGTAGCAGCCATCTTCGGGTCGTATCCTTTGAGCGAGTCTGTCATCCTGCGCTCTGCGGCGCTGTACTGCACCAGAGTCATCCTGGTAGTACAAGAACTGAGCAACAGCAGCGCTGCTATATATATGTATCCTCTTTTCATCATCACTGCGGCAAAGTATCATTTGTCACTACAACTACCAAAATTAATTTGCTAAAAACATAGCGCACGCTGTATCACCTTGTCCGTGCCCAGATTACTTATTCATAAGTGCCTATATACAAAGGTGTCTTTTTGAGATTGACCGAAACATGACAAACCTCGCCTCCTCCAACTGCCGGATACAGATTTTTGTCAGGCTTCTTTGACAAAAATATTTTACACATTTGACCTTGCTTTATCATATATAACAGTAGAAAATGAGCAAGAAGATCACCATAGCGGGAGCCGGACTAGTGGGCTCCGTACTGGCCTGCTACCTGGCCAAGCGCGGGCATAAAGTGAATGTCTACGAACGCAGGCCCGATATGCGCAAGGCAGGATATATAGGCGGCCGCTCTATCAATCTCGCTCTGAGCAACCGCGGCTGGCATGCACTGGATAAGATAGGCCTGAGCGACAAAATAGCTGAGATAGCCGTACCAATGAACGGGCGGATGGTGCACAACCTGGATGGCAGCACCGCATACATTCCCTATGGTAAAGATGGACAATCCATTTTCTCTGTATCCCGTGGCGAGCTAAACCGCATCGTGATAGATGAAGCTGAGAAATATCCTGACATACACTTCCACTTTGACCAGGTATGCAGCCATGTAGATTTTGACAATACTACTGCGCGCTTCACACACGTGCAGAGCGGACATGTCAATACGATAGCCTCTGACTATATCTTTGGTGCAGATGGTGCGTTCTCCGCAGTGCGGTACGAGATGCAAAAGACGCCTCAGTTCAATTTCTCCCAGACATATGAGGAGTATGGCTACAAAGAACTCACCATCCCTGCGCTGCCGGGTGGTGGCTGGGCACTGGAGAAAAATGCGCTACATATCTGGCCACGCCAGAGCTTTATGATGATAGCCCTGCCTAATATAGATGGCAGCTTCACCGTGACGCTCTTCACTTCGTACAAGGGCGAGAATGGCTTTGACAACCTGAAGACGCCGGCTGATGTGACAGCCTACTTCCAGAAGCACTTCCCTACGGCGCTACCGCACCTGCCTACACTGGAGCATGACTTCTTTGATAATCCTACCGGGGCGCTGGTCACGATGCGCTGCTTCCCGTGGGTACATAGGCATACGGCGCTGATAGGCGATGCGGCTCATGCAGTGGTTCCTTTCTACGGGCAGGGTATGAATTGTGGATTTGAAGATGTGGATGTGCTCGATGATATACTGACCGCCAGTGGTGGCAACTGGACTGAGGCCCTGGACAAATACCAATATGCACGCAAGGCCAATGCCGATGCGATAGCCGACCTGGCAGTCTACAACTATATAGAGATGCGTGACCTGTCAGGCCAGCCGGAATTTCAGCTGCGGCTCAAGATCGAAAAACACATTGCGGCCAATTTCCCGGGCCGGTTTAATACCCTCTACTCGATGGTGACCTTTGACCGGGTGCCGTATGCACAGGCCAAGGCGCAGGCTGCACACCAAAGCACGCTGCTGGACCAACTGATGGCGCTGCCGGATATAGCAGAGAGATGGGATAGCGAAGATGTACTCGCTATAGCCAGGCAGTGGATCGAGGCGCAGTAAACAATACGAGCATATGTAGAAATAAAATGGCCGTCCCTTGCGGAAACGGCCACTTTGAACCTATGAAAACGTGGTGCAAATATAAGGGTTGTGGGTGATTGCCCATTGCGATAAAAGACATTTTTAAGCCCTCCAAGATTCTTGTCAAAAAAACATAGTTGCATTTAAAGACAACGAATTACATTATTCCTTTCCCTAGTTTAGTTTAAGAGCACTCACTTAGGCAGCTACCAAATGTGAGCACCTTATTTACAACCCTAAAAACCAACTATGGACAGGAATGACTACACACACCGCATCCTGCTCGTGGATGATAACGAAGCAGACCTGAAACTCGCTCAGCAGGCACTCCTGCTCTCTGACCTGGCCGGACTGGCCAGACTAGAATATGTGCCGGATGGCGAGACTGCCCTGATGATGATTGCATCCAGTAATACCCGCCCCTTTGACGCTGTGATACTGGACCTCGCCCTGCCGCGGCTGAGTGGGCAGGAAGTACTAAAACATATCCGACCGCTCTGTGACCACACTCCCATCTTTATCATGACCAACTCGGACAATCACAGAGACATGAAGGAATGCCTGGCACTAGGGGCCGATGCATACTTTGTAAAACCAATCGATTTTGAACAGCTCATTTACTTCTTTTCTGCCCTCGCAAAGTCATTTGGCGCAAACAGCCGCCTGGAGGTACCGTCTGTGCTGAAACTATATGAAGGATATGCTGCAGCCTGAGAATAGGGGCCGATCTGAAAGATTATTGCCATGATTCTCAGTACCTCTATGGGCGTGATCATCTGCGTTGTCTTTTAATGCTTCCAGCTGCTACTGTAGCCTTTTATCTTTGCCCTCGCAATCTGTAGCAGCGATCTCCGCTGAAAAACCTTATGGTACCGGTGCCGCAACCTCATGTGGCTAAACTGGTGCCCTGTGCTACTTTTTTTCCAATAACAACAATAGATGCTCCTAGCGTATCCCCACGGATGGCTCAGGAACTATCACCTGACGCGAAACCCGCGCCAGAACCGAGTATAGAATCATGAAAGAATTGCCAAGCAGCCAGGACGCAGAGCTTCTGAAGGCAGAGTTTCTGAAGCGCGTCGGCAGAAATATCAAGGTGGCCAGGACTGCCGCCAATAAGTCCCAGCGGGGGCTAGCATTTGAGTGTGAGATGGAGCCGGCATCTATATGCAGGATAGAGTCAGGCCGTGGCAATCTAACGATAGCCACTCTGCTCAAAATAGCTATAGCGCTACATGTGCCCCCTGCTGTGCTGGTATCAGACCAGCAGTAATGTTTTATTGCGTATCTTAGAGTATCTATACGATACTGCTGTAAATGAAAAAGATACTGCTCTCGATGTGGCTGCTGTGCGCCGCTGTGCTTATGTCTTGTGCTCAGGTAGAGGACTACTCTATCCCGGGCCAATATATCATTCACGTGAAAGGCAATACAGTTTGTGAAGCGCTATTGAAAGAAGGATATCAGGCTACGGCACTCCAGTGCCTCTCTCCTACCATGAATATCTGGCTGATCAAGTCTGATGACAGGTCTATACTGGACCGCCTGAAGGCCGACCAGCACATCATAGCAGCACAGGTCAATCACAATAATGTGACGCGCCGCTCGCTGGTGCCCAATGATGCCTACTTTGCCACACAGTGGAATATGCAGAACCTGACGCACCCCGGCTATGACATCAGCGGGCCGCAGGCCTGGGGTATCAATCACAGTGCTGTGACCCAGACAGGAGACACGATAGTGATAGCAGTGATAGATGGCACCTTTGACCTCTACCATGAGGACCTGAACTTTTTTGTCAATCATCACGAGATACCATACAACGGCATAGACGATGATGGCAATGGCTATATAGATGACTACAAGGGCTGGAATGTCTTTATGAATAATGACTCGGTGTATGATGTCTTTGACGATCACGGTACCCACGTGTCAGGTATCGCTGCGGCCAGGACAGATAATAGCCTCGGTGTAGCCGGAGTGTGCTGGGGCTGCAAGGTGCTGGCAGTAGACGGCAGCTCTGAGGTAGAGAGCGATGTGATCAGGGCCTATGACTACGTGATAGAGATGCGCCGCCTGTATGATCAGACGAGCGGGGCCAAAGGTGCATTTATCGTGTCTACCAATTCATCATTTGGAGTGGATAGAGGACAGCCGGCCAGCTATCCTATCTGGTGTGCCCTCTACGATACGATGGGCCACTATGGCATACTCAGCGCCTGCGCTACGGCCAATAACAACTGGAATATAGATGTAACCGGAGATATCCCCACACAGTGCCCCAGCCCATGGATGGTGGCAGTGACCAATACGACCATCAATGATGCAAAATATACCGGTGCCGGATACGGAGCATCGAGCATAGACCTGGGCGCACCGGGCACCTCCATCAAGTCTACGATACCCAATAATAACTATGGCAACAACTCTGGCACCTCTATGGCTACACCACATGTGGCAGGTGCTATAGCTGCCATGTGGGCCAATGCCTGCCCCAAGATGGTCAATGACTACTTTGCATATCCTGACTCTCTGGCGCTGATCATGCGCGGCTACCTGCTGAGCTCTGTAGACCCGCTCAGCGACCTGGCCCACGTGACCACCAGCGGCGGCAGGCTAAACCTCTACCACGCGCTGCTGGCTGAGGCTGCCTATGATTGCTACTCCTGCCCATTCAGCATAGGCCCTGTAGTGCAGACCAATATACGCTGCCATGGCGATTCCAGCGGCAGCATCATAGCCTCGGTACCCGGCACCAGCTACCATTACCTCTGGTCTACCGGAGATACGGGCACTGCGCTCACGAGCCTCGCTGCGGGCTTCTATCAGCTCAGTGTGACGGATACCGGCGGCTGCCAGCGTGTCTTCAGCACCCAGGTCACACAGCCCTCTGCTATACATATCAATAGTGTGAACGTGGTGCCACTCTCCGGCATCAGCAATGGCAACGTAGTGATCAATGCCAGCGCCGGTACTGATACGCTCACCTACCAGATGAATGGCGGTCCCATACAGTCGAGCGATATCTTTGTGATAGACACGCCGGGCCTCTACCAGTTTCGCATATGGAATGCCACAGGCTGCTACCTCGATACCTTTATCGGCGTATACCGCACGGGCATCGATGCGGTCAGCGATATCTCCTACATGACCCTCGCACCAGATCCCGTATCTGGCACCGCCAAGCTGCTGATCCGCTCCGGCCAGCCGCTGGAGGCTCAATATGTGCTCACAGATATGACGGGCAGGGAGGTACTGCAGCATCCGCTGCACCTCTCTACAGGCCTGCAGGCAGCGCCGGTAGACTGCTCTGCGCTGGGTGCCGGTATCTACGTCCTCACTGTCACAGATGGCAGCCACCCGCTCCGCTCGCTGCGCGTCTCGGTGGTACACTGACATCCGCCTATATTTTAGCTTTTGTTTAAAACACTCTTTGTTACTTTGGCAATATGAAACAAGCAATCAGGACACTCGCCATTTTACTCTTTACGCTACAGGCGGCACAGATCTTTGCCGGAGGCATTGAGTTTGATCATGAGATACCATTCCAGGAAGCGCTGGACAAGGCCAAGCGCGAAGGCAAGCTGGTCTTCATAGACTGCTATACCTCGTGGTGCGGTCCGTGCAAGCGCCTCTCGGCTACTACCTTTATGGATAGCTCGGTAGGGCAGTATTTCAATAACAACTACATCAATATCAAAATGGATATGGAGAAAGGCGAAGGCCCCTCTATCTCTACCCGCTACCAGATCACAGCATACCCTACTATGCTCTGGCTGGACCCTAATGGCTCTGTGAAAAAACGCACCATGGGCCTGATAGATGCCAATACCCTGATGGCAAACGCCCACGAAGCTGCCGACCCGCTACCGGATATTATGAACGACCTGAATAAGAAGTACACGGCAGGCGAGCGCAGCCAGGCCTTTATGGAGGATTACCTGAAGAACTTTAAGGCATCAGGGCGCAATTATGATGCAGTATTTGCAGAGTATCTGGCGCAGGCTCAGAAGCAGAACTGGCCAAAGGAAAGCACACTGATGACTATCTACCAGATGACAAACAGCTACGAGTCTCCGGGACTAGGAGCGCTGGAAAAGGATAAAGCGGCCATCGTATCCAAGGTGACTGAAAAAGCCTATGATGCCAAACTGCTGGGCATAGCAAAGGACGCTGCCGAAGCAGCGCGCCGCAAGAACGACCCGAAGATACTGGCTACAGCGTTGGACCTTACACGTAAGGCAGGAGGAGCAGAGGGCAAGCAGGTAGCGGCTAAAATGGAAATGGACTATTACTTCAATACTGCAAATGCTGATACCTATGACAAGTATGTAAGTGAATACATCAAGAAGTATGCTCCTAATGACGCAAAGCTGCTGAACGATGTGGCCTGGCAGTATTATATCAATACCAACGAGGAGAAATACATCAAGAAAGCAATGCAGTGGGCCTACAAGGCAGTGAACCTCCAGAATAATAGTACTAATAATACCACCTACGCCTACCTGCAATACAAACTAGGCAACAAGTCTGAGGCGACCAAAGCCTGTGACTATGCCATACTAAAGGCGAAGGACGAAAAGGTAAATCCGCTCTCCGCACAGGCACTGAAGGATGCGATCAAAAAAGACGCAGCCTCTACGAGCGGCAGTCCTAAATAATATCACAACAGCGGACGCCCATATACTGCCTGTATCTCAGACAGTGCTAGATGCCTGCATGCTGACAGGTGGAGGCTGGCGATAGGACGCCCGGCTTTCCCTAGTTTGAAATGATAGATCATCTCAGGCCAGAGGCTGGGATAAAATAAGATGCTCATAGTAGGTATGAGGCAGAAGGGGCTGCGGTTGCCATTGCCTATCATGTAGAGCTGCATACGCAATTCGTCAGCCTCTGTCATATCGTAGCCGAGTACAATGTGTTTCATATCATGATCCGCAAAGAAAGGCAGCAGTTCGTAGCCTCTCCTATCCAGCGTGTCAGCTATCTCGCGGCCTACAGTGCCGGGCGGCAGGGTACGGAGCAGCGCGTGAGACTCTGTCAGCTCCCGGCCACCCCATAGGCGGCCTGCCATCAGGAAGCTGATGTCGATGAGTTTCATGAATGACAATGCCATGTTATTGGATTTCGGAGGTAGGCTCAGTAGCGGGATAGAGTTCTTTCTCGTAGTTGCGCTTGTAGTAAAACACTGACACCGTACAGGCGATAATGTATGGAATAGAGAATACGGAAATAACCATCCATATATCCTTGTCATAAAACGCCCAAACGAGAAACAGATAGATAGCCATGTACAGCAGCCACTCTGATATAAAGAAAGCCTGCCAGATACCGCCAGCGGTGGGTAGAGACGTACGCTGCCAGTAGCGGGTCAGGATCAGATGGACAATGGACAGTGCGATCTGGATAGGCCAGTAGACCACATACATTACCGCACCTATGATAAAAACAAAGCCATCAATGCCACTTATATTACCAGACTCCCATGCCATAGCGATAAGAATCGCAACCGGCACACCGATCAGGAATATCAGAAAGGCAATAGCCAGCGATGCCCCGAGTGAGCGCGAGAAAACTTCATTCAGATTCATGGGTGAGGTTTTGATGGTGAGATAAGTAGAAGACGGCGTAGCTGAGCATGAGCAGCGTACCGATCACTACCGTGACCTGCAGTGGCTGCGGATGGCTGAAAGGGTGGATCAGCTCCGTGAGCGACCGGCGCAGGAGATAGATAGGGCGGAAGAAGACATCCCAGCTATTCCAGCGCAGGAAACGGCCCAGATAGATGCCGTATCCCGCACTGAGAAATAGCGCCGGCAGGGCGATCCAGAGTTTTCGTGGTGCAAAGTGGTCTTTGAGTTTATGATGGATCTGCCGTACCGAGAGCAGGGAGAGTAGCAGCCCCAGCCAGGCGTAGCTACTCACCAGTAATACATCATACCAAAATGGGATCACGACCCGCTGGTGCAGGTGCAGCATGTCAGTGATGATGTAGGGGCCATTAGGCAGGAAGAGTACCCAGACACCGAGTACTGCCATGGCGCTGAACCAATGCCTGCGCAGGTCATGCGCAGCAAAAAACTGCGAAAGGATATATGGCACCCAGGCCAGTATCAGATTCCATATGAGAAAGCAGAAAGAGGCTGTACCGGAGATGTGCATGCGCACGATCTCCATAGCGATACAGAAGGCACTGAAAAACGCCAGCGCAAGCGTGGTTTTATTTTGGTTGCTCATGGGATAGAAAGATTAAGGTTTAGCGAAGGGATACCGGGCTGATGAGATGGTGCTTGTGGATCATCTCCTGTATATCGGCGAGGTTTTGCGACTTGCTCGTGCAGGTGCTCTGCCAGTCATGCTGCGCATAGTCGCGCTGGAGATAGAGATAGTTGTACCACAGGCTTCTCTTGACTTCCAGATTTCGGTCAAAGGGGGTGTCGGCTATATTTTCTCCAGCAGGTGCTACTACCGCTACGACAGCTATGACCATAGTATCCTGCTGTGTTTTGAGTGACCTGTTTTCTACTATACAAAAGCGGAACATACGCGCCAGATTGGTATGACTGAGGTTAGCCAGGTACTGCTGGTCTATCTCCATGCGGCGGTCCGCCTGGAAGTGGGTGATATTAAAATCAGTGATGACCATATCCCAGTCTACAGGGCTGGCAGCTATCAGCATGGCGTACATGATCCATGCATTCTTGCGAAAGAGGAACCAGTTGTTCTTAGCCTGCAGTATCTTGATAAAAGTAGTGACGAGCCCCGTAATGCATAGAATAAGGTACACATAGACCCCGATACGTTTGTGTGTGAGGCCATAGCTGGCGATATAGGAATAGTTGCGGTAGCAGGTAGAGAGCACCAATACAATATTCTGTGCGATCCAGAGGTAGGCGAGCAGCTTCAGCCATTTACTGCCAGCATAGAAATTCAGGTATCCGCGGAAGTAAAAGAGTATGATACTAATGGCCAGAATGATGGATAGAATGAGTGCGTTAGTACCATTGTGCAGAAACTGTGAGTAGGTGATACCCGCAGGGATGCTATGAGCGATGCCCAGATAGTAGACGTCCAGGCCATTGACCACTGCGAGGAGGGCATTGAGCAGAATGAGTAGCAGCACTCCAGTGTAGACCAGGTTGTCGGGATTAGCATATTGAGTGAAAGTATCCTGCTCTGATGTGATCACAGCCAGGCTATCAGGTGTATCGTGATCGCGCTGCTGAATAGAGGCGGCAGTACGCTGCTTGAAAAAGGCATAGGCAAACAGGAACCCGGAAAAAGTAAAGAATAACCACGCGACAGACAGCCAGTCAAAATTGATCCGGCTGGCTAGCTGGTCAAAGATGGGATTGCTGGCGCGATAGATGAGGAAGAAGATCAGGAAGATGATGACCGGTATGATGGCCAGCAGCACTTTCTGAAATTTGCGCGAGATGCTGCTATCTGCAGGGGAAGACGAGATGCGCTGGATCGTGTCTATAGCTACGAATACTACTACGCTGCACATGGAGAAAAGAGAATGCAGCCAGGCGATAATAAAAGAAGACTGGGGGTCCATGCTGAATCCGGCCAGGGCTACGAGGGAGATGAGATTGGCCGCGTACGGCAGGGTGGTACCGTACCAAAACACAAAAAAAGAAGACACGATACACCCCGCCGCCGCAGCGATAAAAGTGATGCTCCGCATCAGGGAGGCATCCCGCACGAGCAATAGTATGATGAGCAGTATGTCAAAGATGAAATAATTGATGCCGGCAGACTGCTTATAAAAAAGCAGACTGTAGGCTGCCGTGGTCAATAGTATGGGGACGTCATTTCTTTTCATGATGATTGTGTTTTGGTTTAGGTAGAGCTATGCTTCATGCAGGATCAGGATTATTCATTGTAAAAAGCGCCAAGCAATGTATGCAGTGTGCTGGCGAGCAGCATCTTTCGTTTCAGGTCTTTGTCATCATGGAGGTTGCGTGTTTCTTCTTTCCGCGGAGCAGTATGGCGCGTATGCCTGAGCGACTGCTGCAGCGCACGGCGTGTCCACTGCAGGGCAGTGAGCGTGACGATCATCCTGGCCAGGCGAAGCATATCAGAAAACAGTATTGAGCCGCTCTATGCTGATGGTATGCTCCAGCCTGCGGATACGGTCCCGCACAAACCAGAGCGGGATGATACCTATCACGCCAAAAGAACAATCTACCAGCCGCCACCACACCGGTATGCCCCTCACCTCTCCCATCACAAATGCGAAAGGCAGGATCATCATGCAGGCTATCATACCAAACTCTACTACCCAGATATTGCGCACCGGGTCGCGCAGCACACCGATGAAGAGCACAGCTATCACGATGTGCGCGAAGGCCAGCCAGTCATAACCGTAGAAGAGCATAGAGTTGCACTGATACAGTGCCTCGCGCACGGATATGAGGTATGCCTGTATAGTAGCCCATGACTGCGGCACTACGCTGATGAGCCAGCTCACGCCGTCTCGTGCTGGCATGGCGCTGAGGCCGCTGAGGGTGAGTGATACCATAAAGAACAGGATCATGTACCTGATCTGTCTGCGATAGCTGAGGGTCTGTTTGTCCATTTTTTATTTTTTAAAAGTACTTTGCGATTCAAAGTAGTCAAGCAAAAAAACAGGAGGGTATGCCTCCTCCTTCTTTTGCCGCCCGGCCTACTCGCTCTGGCGGATCATATCCTCCAGGGCTTTCAGATGATGGTTAAACTCCATCTTGCCGAGCTTGGTAGCTACATAGGTCGTCTTCGTCTTTTTGCCTACAAATTCCTTTTTCACGGCGATATACTCCAGCTTCTCCAGCGCCGTGATGTGGCTGGCCAGGTTGCCGTCGGTCACATTCAGCAGTTCCTTGAGCGTGAGGAAATCCACGCTCGCATTGACCATGAGCGCCGACATGATGCCGAGCCTGATCCTGTTTTCGAATGCCTTATTTAACCTGTCTATAAAATTTTTCACGTCACGATCTCCTTACCAGTACTTCTTCTCTTTCGGTTTCGCCTCGTACCTGATGTACATGATCAGTCCATACACTATATGCAGCACACCAAATCCGATAGCCCACAGTGTCACTCCATATCCGAGATACAGGCAGCCTATCAGCCCCAGTATGATCTCAGATATACCGAGCCAGCGTACCTCGTCCAGCGTGTACTTGGAGCCATTGAGCAGTGCGAGGCCGTAGAAGATCAGCGTAGCAGGCGGTATGATACCAAACCAATGATACTTAAACAATAGAATGAGGCAAAACAATCCGCCGGTAGCGAGTGGGATGAAGAGATTGAACATAAACCTGAGCACTGAGAGATCCCAGATGCGCTGGCCGTCTTCTTTTGCCTTGCGGGCGGTAAAGTAGCTGCCTACTGCGAGCGCCAGGAAGAGTGTAGCACCAGCATCGAGAAAGCAGAAAGTATAAAAGTCCATATCGAGCTCTATAGGCAGGCGGTGGGCCAACTCACTATAGCCATAGCCTATGCGCTGGTTTACAAAAATGTAAAACGCGGCTGCACCGGCCAGGGCTATGAAACCTGCAAAGACGCCCGATAGTCCGCTGAGGGAGAGAAACCTGCTGCTGCGCTCCATCATGGTCTTGATCTCCGCGAGCTGCTGTAAATGATCTGTTTTCTGACTCATTAAAAAGTACTTTGTACTGCAAAGCTACTATTGAAATGCATATCTCCAAACCTTTGTTTCAAAAAAAATGTAAATGCGGGTTTGGGGGAGCGATGCAGTCTTTCTAAATTGAGATAAAATAGACCGCCATGGCAGAGAAAGAATACAAGACCTTCTGGAGCTTCTATCCCTACTACCTCCGAGAGCATAGCGACCCGGTCAATAGGACCATGCACTTCATAGGTACTGGCCTGGTGATAGCCAGCTTTATAGCTGGACTCATCACTATGCAGTGGTACTGGTTTGCGGCACTACCTTTCCTGGGCTACGGTTTCGCATGGGTGGGCCATTTCTTTATAGAAAAAAATCGCCCTGCCACCTTCACTTATCCGCTATGGAGCCTGGGGTCCGACTTTGTCATGTTCTGGCATATCCTGACGGGTCAGATACAGAAGCGGCTGGATGATGCGCATCAGGCTTCGGCGCGGTAGACAAGCGTAGCTTTGTTAATACAAAACAGCTGATTACGCGTTTTTGTAACATATGAATTGTTTTCTCGTACGTGTGGGTATTAAACCCCCTTGTCATGAGAAAAATTATATCCATCCTGCTCTTCGCCGTGATATGCGGCATGAGCACCTTCGCCAAAGGCGACAGACCAGATCCACAGGCTACGGGCGGATACAGATTTGCCCGGCTCGAAGCCACCGAGACCAGCTGGGATCATACCTCTATCATCTACTCTATCACTGACGCGGCGGGCCATGAGGTCAGTGTACCGGCATCCCAGATCACATATACGGTACGTGACAAGCGCAGCAATCCCATAGCGAGTGGCAAAGGGGTTTTCGTAGACATCAATGACACCAAGCTCGAGTCAGAAGAAAACTACTCTATCACCATCACCGCGCGCGTACACAAGGAGTCGATCACACAGTCTATCTACCGCAAGGCATCGCCTAAGAAACTCGTACTGCAGCAGTATGGCAATTCTTTTGCCTATAAAGTGATGCGACCTAAGTACAGCAGCCCTGAGGACTACGAAAAGCTGAATATACAGCCCCTATCCATGAGTGTGGAGGCTACAGTGGCCAACTGCCGCGACTGCTCTACCATCAGGATCACTGACAGCTCACCACATGCCACGCTCTCCGATCCGGACAGCTACAGCAACTTTGAGACGAAGGTCAATAACATGATGCAGCGTGGCAAGAAGGTACAAGTGATGCTGCGCCCTACGGTGACCACCAGGGATGGCTACTATCGCTATGCAGAGAGCTACTTTGAGGTATCTCCCAATACCGTACAGGAACTACACGTAGGCGATGCTACAGCATCTGACCCGCAGCCGGAAGAGTAAACACGACATACATAATTCTGAAAAAGCTCCCCGCCGGGTATGATAGCGGAGAGCTTTTTTAATTATAACACAATCATTATCAACGCAAACAAGATTCCGATTGTAACATATAGTGGTGATCTTTCGTAACACCCCTTGTCCCACTACGTATGACCCAGTATTAAACTATTGATTATGAAAAAGCTTACAATCGCAGTGATCGCCCTGATGGCAGGTACCCTCCCCTCTATAGCCGGCGGCACAGAGCCATCTAAACCTTCCAAGTTTCAGTTTGTAAATGTGGATGCCACTCAGAATAGCTGGGACTACTCCTACATGCACTACAATGTGAAGGATGAAGCTACAGGCGATATCATAGAGGTACCATCATTCCTGATCAAATATGAAGTAAAGGACAAGGCTGGCAAGACCGTAGCTACAGGCAAGGGTGCCTATGTAAATACCGCCGATACCAAGCTCGGCTCTGAAGAAAACTACACCATACACCTGTCTACCATGATCAATGGCCAGCAGGTAAGCCAGGATATAGAAAAGACTGCCTCCCCTAAAAAAGTATCTGTGCAGATCGATGCCAACCATGGTGACGCTGTAGCAGTGAACTATACTTTCAGCCGTCCTAAGTTTAATAGCCCGGACGTGCAGGAGAAGATAGAGGTAGACCCTACTGCAGTGACAGTAGATGTAGCTGTAGCGAGCTGCGCCGGCTGCAATACTGACAACCATATCCGCATCAACGGACCAGAAGATGTCAAGAACCTGGCTAAGACCATCAAGTCTATGACCAAGGGCAACAGGGAGGTGATCATCGAGCCATCTATCGCCTACAAGGGTGAGATATTCAAAGACAATGACAACATGTACGCAGCTACTGCCAATAACATCCACGCGATAGATCCGCTGGAGCCTGCTACCGCTGATAAATAATCCACCACTATATTTCTGTTCACACGAGAGTGCGCCGTCCGCGGCGCACTTTTTCTTTTTGGGGCGGCCTTTCTTTATCTTGGCAGTAAACCCCGCTACATGGATACAAAGGCACTGGAGCAGAAGACCCACCACGTCATAGACGAGTATATCAAAAGACTGGACCGATACACCTATGAGCAGCTCACGCAGCAGCCGGCATCAGGCTCGTGGTCAGTGGGCCAGGTGTACATTCACCTATGGATGAGCGCTAAGGGCTTCTTCTTTAAAAAAGCGGAGCTATGCCTGAGTAGCGGTGAGGGCACAGTGACAGGTAAAGGCAAGAACTGGAAAGGCCTGCTGGTATTTGCCATAGGCAAAATGCCTACTGTGCGTGTCAAGATGCCCGACCAGGTAGCTGTGGAGCCGCGCATGCCGGAGTCCATAGACCAGATACGTGCTAAACTCGTGGAGATACGGGAACTGGCTACCGAGTATATCCACCGCATACCACAGTCCGATCCCTCGGTCAGAGCCAGGCATCCTTTTCTGGGTTATCTCAATACAGCTGAGTGGATCAGCCTCTGCAATATGCACTTTCGCCATCATGAGGCACAGCTCAGAAGGATCGATAAACATTTTGGCTGGTAGGCCACCACGCTGTGATATCCGGATACGGCAAAAAAAAGAACCCCGATCATAGACCGGGGTTCTCTCAGCGCCACAGTTGATAGCAACCGCTTGCTGACATTTATATAGAGTAGTTGTAGCCTTTTATGCTGCGATGCCCAGGCCATCCTCTCTGGTCACATAGGCAGGCAGCCTTGGCTCCTCCAGCGACTCATATATCACATAGAGCGCTGCGTATAGTGCCTGCGCGGTCTCCAGGTTTCGCAGGCTGGCATCGAGTATCTTGGTACTAAACTTATATCTCTCCAGAGCTACCTCAGGATAGCAGACCTCCGGGTCTATCACCACCTCTCCGTCAAAATCTATCACCAGGTTGTGCGTGCTGGTATGCTGGGCTCTCTCTATCAGCTCTGTGAGCTGCTCTGTCGTCGCACTATAGTTGAGATTCATAAAGCTGTCGGATGGGGGTTTAATAAGTCCATCCTGATACCCGTAATGTAAAATCCGTGCCAACTAAAAAAGTAACGCTCCACCTATACCCTTTTGGTATGTGGAGCGTCCTTTATTTTACATTTCTTGGGGAAAAAGCCTCTCAATGTGATGCATCAGATCACCCATGGGATGATCTTGTACGGCACACGCTGGCAGTACTGGTCCCAGTAAGGGCCGTATTTATTGCGGCACTTCATATCATCGCGAAAAGCCCGGTGTGTGAGCAGTACCGTCAGGAATACTACATAGAAGTACGGAAGGAAAGAATCAAAACCGGCAGCACAGCTCCAGAAGAAGGCAGACATGATCTCAGGCACGTAGTGAAAGTGCCTGCTCACGCCCCAGAAGCCGGAGGCCAGCAGCAGGTTAGTGCGCGTCTCTCCGGTCTCCGTCTTGTATTCGGCATGTATCAGTACAGGAGCATCGCCCCATATGGTAGTATCGCCATTGGTACTACGCACAGACTGGCGCTGGTAGTCGGCCCAGTAGTTGACCCAGATGGCTATGAACCCCGCTACCAGTATCAGGCCTGCCACTACATAGCTCAGCTCCTGCGGGTGGCGCACCATGTACATCACAGGTGAGGTATAGACTGCTGGCACCCATACCAGGCAGCCCCAGCAGATCATAAAGCCTGCGCGGTCTACCTGGATATCCATTGACTTCATATACCCGCTCTCCCAGATAAAGAACTTGAACAGGTAGATAAAAATGAGCGCCGCAGACACCGCGATACCCGGATCTACCGTGCCAAACAACTCACCCTGCGCATAGGCAAATGAAACTACAGCCAGCGCCCAGCCTGTCATACCAAAGCGGCAATTAGTAAACTGCTTTACATTGATACCGGCTATGACCGGAAAAAGCTCCGTGCCCCAGTAGTAGTCAAAGATGAAATTGCCTGATGAAGAATGATCTGAGGAAGATGGAAAGAAGCGTCCTTTAAAGTATAGGAACAGGCAGAAAACCAGTGCTCCAAAATTTAGCGCTCCGAGCAGGTCGCCCATATTCGTATAAATGATGGCAGGAGAGAATAGATGCAGATAGACAGAGCAGAAAAAGAACAAGGCAAAAGTGATGATATAGGATAGCAAGCCATTGTCCTTGTACTCCGGTTGATTGCCCTTGGGTGTGATGGTGCCGTAGTATTTGCGGCCCGGCAGAAACCACATCATCAGTACCTGCAGCATAGCAAAGATGCCGATCATCTCCCAGGCAATACGGCTGCCAAAAAATCGCGATAGCCAGACCTCCTGTATCACACGCAGGAAACCCTTGCCGGTCAGTTCATTGATCAGCGCTGAGGCAGAGCCATCCAGCTCTACCAGCGTATGCCAGAGGAGCATAGCAGCAGGTGGCGTGACCAGGACGAGAAATAACGGAACAATGGTGCGGGTAAAAAAATTGCTGGGTGTACTGGACCAATCGGACATGGGCTGATGTTTTTTGTAAGGAAACAATAATCACGCGTATTTCCATGCAGGCCCGCTATAATATTATCTTTTTCTCATATGAAAGATGTCATGGATAGCAACTGTCACGGTGAGCCGTCCAATATTATCGGTCTGTATTCGTTGTTAAAATCATTACTTTTGACTCTAAAAATTTCCAGCGTTGAAACGTTTACTCGTCCTCATCATTATGTGTATGCCGGTCCTCATGGCAGTGGGGCAGCAAGCGGCACCAGTCCGGACACTCTGGACACTGGAGGAGTGCCTGCACTATGCCTCTGAGAATAATATCTCTGTGCTGCAAGCCGACCTGTACAAGCGCATCAGCAAGAATAACTACCTGCAGAGCAAGCTGGCACTGCTGCCGACCATCCAGGCCAATGCCAGCTATAATTTCAATTTTGGCAACTCGATCAACCCGACCACCTATACCTACGTACAGCAAAACTCGCAGTCCTTCTCTCCCAATATACAAGGCAACCTGAACCTCTGGACCGGCCTGCAGCAGATACATAATATAGAGAAGAACAAATACGACCTGAAGGCTACGACCTATGATCTCTCTGCTGCTGTCAATAATACTGTGCTGAATGTGACCAATATATTCCTCCAGCTGGTGGTCAATAAAGAGCTGGTAAAAGTGGCGCAGAAGCAGGTAGACATCTCTCAAAACCAGCTGGACCAGCAGGCGGCGAAGATACGGGCGGGTACTATGCCTGAGTCATCTATCTATGACTTTCAGGCGCAGCTGGCGCGGGACCAGGCATCTCTGAGCACGCAGAAGAATGCAGAAATGATCACCAATATCACACTCAAGATAGCGCTGCAGCTACCGGATGATCAGGCTTTTGATATCGTGACGCCGGAGATCAATGTAGGCTCTGTGATGACCTTTGATAATGTGAGTGCCCATGACATCTTCCAGTATGCCCTCACTACGCAGCCGACCATACAGGCTGCACAGGCACGCGTGACCAGCTCTATGTACAGCATGAAGATAGCCAAGGGCGCCCTGAGCCCGACCATCTCCATGAGCGCTTTTACACATGACAACTGGTTTAACCTCGCCACACAGCCTGACGCTATCGTGTACCAGCAGCAAGTGTTTTACGCGCCCAATGGTACGGAGCTGGGATATTTCAATGTGCCTACCTATACGAGCAAGAAAACCGATTTCCCGACCCAGTTTAAGAATAACCTGGCCAATGGATTTTCCTTCAACCTCAGTGTGCCGATCCTGAGTGGCTGGCAGCGCATGACCAATATGGCCAATAGCAAACTGCAGATGCAACTACAGAAACTGAATCTGCAAACCGTGCGCAATAACCTGGAGCGCGATATCTACCAAAGCTA
>CAZNDJ010000065.1:0-20243 GCA_964571705.1 uncultured Chitinophagaceae bacterium | reverse complement strand
AGCGCTTACTACTTCAGTTACTGCAAGGCCACCTGCACACAGGATACCTGCATGATGCCTGTGCAGGTACTCTATAGCGGTGAGGAACCATGGCCCAATGGTGACGCTAATATCACAGTAGGCGGCTATAGCTATACTAAGTCTGATGCGGTCAGCATGTACTATACACCCGACTGCGATAGCAAGAAAGCCCTCCTGCTCATAGCGGCGCTCAAGGTTTATGGTCCAAAGATCACAATACCCGCTTCTGTAGCTTCAGATGCCAGCGTGACCGAGAAGTGGCTCGCCGGGCTCGGCCAGCTCACTATGTACACCCGCTACACTGCACCCGCCACGGTCCAGACCTCTATCACCAATGTGGATGTGTGGGAGACAAGTCACACCTGCCACTAAGATCATTTAGTGCATCGTAAGCGGCACAGCCGAGTGGCTGTGCCGCTTTTTTTTCACGCTGGAATGAGGTAATCAGTGTACTGTTAAAATAAATTTAACAAACTGGATTTTAGGATGTACCTTACAGGGACTAAAACCCCTCATCATGAAGAAAATATCTATCCTCCTGGTATTTTTCTTGAGCCTGTCTATTACCGCATTTTCTCAGATCACTGGAGATACTGCCGTCTGCGCAGGCGAGACCAGCGTCTACCATGCACCACTGATCACAGGTGCCAGCTACTCCTGGAGCCCCAGCGGAGGCACGGTAGCCGGAGCCGCTACGCTGGATAGTGTGGTGATACAGTGGGGTGCTGCTGGCACCGGCACACTCATCGTCACGGTCAATAATCCTAACAACACCGTGACTACCTATGCCATCACGGTGACCATACACCCACGTCCTCATCCTGTCATAGGTCACATACCCTATGCCACTTGTCCCTCAGATACGGACCGGCAGGCAGGCACCGGCCAGCCTAATCATGCACCCCACTGCCAGAAAGTATGCCGCGGAGCCACCATCAGCTATACTACACCACTGCATACAGGCTGTACCTATCAGTGGGTAGTGACCGGCGCAGCTGCCGTCACCGGCGTGAATACAAACAACGTGACCGTGACATGGGATACGACAGCCTTTGGCAATCTCACAGTCTACGAAACCAATCAGTGGGGCTGTACAGACTCAGCTACTATTTGCATAGAGAAGTTGCCACTACCCAAAGCCCTCTTTACCTCGCAGTCCTCGGCCTGCAGATTTTCCAATGTATTGTTCAATAATCTCTCTACAGGGGCATCTACCTATCAGTGGACATTTGGCGATGGTGGTACCTCTACGCAGTTTTCGCCCACCCACTCTTATGCCACTGCAGGCACCTATACTATCACCCTCATAGCGCTCACCGACTGCCACTGTGCGGATACTTTCAGCCGTACCATTACGATAGACTCGATGGCTGGTCCGGCTATCACCTGCCCCTCCACACTCTGTCCCTATCAGCCTGCTACCTATATCGCAGCGTCCAGTCCCGGCTGTGTTTATCATTGGCTGGTCACTGGCGGTACTATCGTTTCCGGTCAGCTTACTCCGACAGTCAATGTTCAGTGGGGGCCAGGCCAGATCGGTGCACTCGGTCTGTACATTACCGGCTGCAATGCAGTGTGCACAGATACGAGTTGGGTCTATATCCCTATAGTAGCTGCTACGGGTACCATCACTGGTCCGCTCAAGGTATGTCCCGGCGACTGCGAGTATTACAGTCTGCCGTTATTCAGTGGTGCGACCTATCATTGGTCGCTGAGAGGCAGCTGTGGTACGCTGCAGGACTCTACCTGCTGTGAGAAAGTACGCATCTGCTGGCCCAGCTATGCTTTCCAATGTAATGATACGCTCACGGTCACTTACTTTGATAGCGTGTTGGGCTGCGGCGGCTCCGCCTCTCTGGTCATACGCCTGCGGCCGCGTCTCGATATCATAGGAGATGCACTCGTGTGCGCCAATGATGTGACGCCTTACAATGCATTCGGCGGCATACCTTGTTTCTGGTCCGTCTCGCCCGCTGGGCCTACACTCTCACCGGCTAATCCTACACCTAACGTCAATATCAACTGGAACGGCCTGCCAGGCACCTATGTGATCAAAGCCGTAGCTGCCGGCCCCGGCCTGACCTGCAATGACTCCGTACTCTATAATGTGCAGGTCGTAGCGCCTCCCGCTGCGCCGCTTTTCACAGGTGATACGGTAGTATGTGGTGGTAGCAGCGTCTCCTATTGCGCAGCAGGCAATACAGTGCTCAACTGGATCGTCACAGGCGGTACGCCATCTGCCGGTATCGGTCACTGCATCACTATCACCTGGAGCAACACAGGCCCATACAGTATCCAGGCATACGAGACCGCTACCACTGCGCCATTCTGCCACTCTGATACTACTACGCAGACAGTGCATCCTGCCTCTATAGGTGCGCCCGTGCTCACAGGTCCGCTCACCGCCTGTGCCAATGCCACTACTACCTACGCCACTACCACCCTTTATCCGGCGGGTACCACCTATACCTGGAGTATCAATCCATCTAATGCAGGTGCCATACTCTCTCCCGGCAGCAGCTCCACACAGATCCAGTGGGGCAATAACGCACCGCAAAATGTCACTGTCACGCTGAGCGTGTCGGCCTGTGCTGCTACGCAGCAGAGCGCACTCATAGTCGCACTGCGCCCAGCCCCTGTACCATCAGTAGCTCAGCTAGGCAGCCTCTGCGCTGGTGGCTCCGCACAGCTGCAGGTATCCGGTGGTTCATACACCTATAGCTGGAGTGGGCCGGGCGGCTACACCTCTATCGTCAATCCCACCACTATCACCACCAATGGCCTCTATCAGGTCACCGTCACAGATGTCAATAGTTGCACCGCGCTCACGCAGAAGAATGTCACCTACGTCTCAGGGCCTACCGCCAGCATCAGCACGGCAGATCCGCTGCATCAGTGTATAGGCAATACATATAGCGTCACCCTGTGCGCCCTCGGCAATGGCACCTACACCTACGCCTGGTCAAACATTGCCAATACACAATGCACCACCGTGACCAGCCCCGGTAGCTATAGCGTCACGATCACAGATGCCTCTACAGGGTGCACAGCACTATCCAATGTTCTCACGGTCTATGAAGACAGTTGCAATGGTATTGTCTTCCCCGGCACCTGTACCCCTGGCGGCTCGATCAGCTTCACGCACACCGCCTGCAATCCTGTTAGTTTTACCAATACTTCTGTGAATGGGTCCAACTTCAGCTGGACCTTTGGCGATCTCACAGGGTCTGTACTCACCAGTCCTACGCATAGCTACGCAGCAGCAGGCTTCTATCTCGTCACCCTCACGGGCAATGTGCCAAATCTCGCCGGTGGCCCGCCATGCGTACTCACAGATACAGTCCACATAGAGATACCGCTTGCAGCCCGGTTTGATACGCTCGTAGGCTGCGATGGCGACCCGGTATGCTTCACAGACAGGAGCACCTTTACTGCTGGAAATAATATCACCTCCTGGAGCTGGAGCTTTGGCGATGCTACGACATCTACCCTGCAGAGTCCATGCCATACCTATGCAGCGCCGGGCACCTATACTGTCACGCTCAACGTGTCAAATGGCGTTTGTACTGACACCTATACCATGACCATCACGGTGCCCAATCCACCTACAGCTGCCTTTGCCTTTACCAATCCTAATTGTATCAATACGCCTGTAGGTTTCTTTGATGCATCCTTTACCAATATCAACTACTGGAGCTGGACCTTTGGCGACCTCGGCACCTCGCTAAACCAGAACCCTGCGCACACTTACACCTTTGCCACTACCTATCCTGTCACGCTCATCGTGCATGATATCTATGGCTGCCGCGATACCCTGCAGCAGAATATCTCTATCTCAAATCCATCCCTCTCAGGCAACATCACTGCCGCACCCGATACTGTGGTCTGCGCCGGTACGGCCGTCACTCTTGCAGCGCCTCTCTGCGCTACCTGCACCTACCTCTGGAGCAATGGCGCTACCAATGACTCTATCACCGTCACCACCACAGGCATCTACAGTGTCACCATCACAGATGCCAATGGCTGCCCGTACACCACGCTCATCCGCATCATAGTAAACAACGGTCCGCCTGCTATCATCATCAATACTGGAAAGCAAGACCTCTGCCCCGGAGAGTTTACCTCCCTCATGGTGCCGTATAATACCAACTGGCTCTACCAGTGGATCACAAATGATGGCGTGAATAATGGCAGCACTTCAAATGTCATCACTTCCTATCCACTCAGCCCCGGTGTCTATACTTATCAGGTCGTTATTACTGACACTTCTACGGGCTGTTTTGATACATCTGCCGTCTACATCATCCGCGCACATCCGCAGCCGGTCGTCCCTACTATCGTAGCGGTGGGACCTAACGTGGTCTGCCAGGGAGATACGATCACACTCGTCGGCGCGCATCCGGACCCTGCCGTCACCCATCAGTGGAATACCGGCGATATCACTGATACCCTCCTCGTCATTATCAATGGCTGCTATCAGTTCAAAGTCACCGATACCTTCGGCTGTACCAATCAGACTTCTTATTGCGCCACGGTCAACCCGCTGCCAGAGCTCTGCCCGTTCTACGTCGGCTGCCTGGATACCTGTAGTCCATATACCATCCTCGGTCCACCTAACGGCGCCACCTACCAGTGGCTGCTGAATGGCAACACCATCGCCGGCGCCACCCAGCAGAACTACACTGCCAATGTCAGTGGCGCCTATCAGGTCATCGTGTCAAATGTCTACGGCTGTACTGACACCACAGGCGTGCTAAACCTCTCGCTGCACGTCTGCGATAGCCTCTGTGCGCATCTGGAGATAGATTCCGCTGCCTGTGATAGCTCAGGCATGCAGGTCATCTACTATCACGTGGTCAATAACTCTGACGTGACCCTCACGCAGGTCAATCTTGAAATACTGCAGCCTAATCTGAACGTAGCCTACGCGCCTAATGTCAACTTTATCCAGATAGCGCCGGGTGCCACCTCACCGCAGCTGCACGCTACGATATACAATGCGCATCCCGGCCAGGATCTCTGCTACCGAGCGCATGTCTCCGAGTATGACACCATGGGTCATGAGCTCATGTGCTGCTATACAGATACGGACTGTATCACCCTGCCGCCATGCCATCAGGATACGAGCTGCTGCTACTTCCACCTGCTCACAGACTCCATCACCTCCTGCCAGCAGACAGCCGTAGGCACGCAGTACAATTTTGTGCTCCGCATCTCCGGCTGCGGCACCCTCACCATCCAAACGCCAAACAACGGCGTACTCAACGTCACCAATCCATACATACTCGGTCCCGGTGTCACCACCATCACCGGCAGCTATATCTCGTCTACAGACTCTGTGCTTTGCCTCACCTTTGTGGTAGGGCACGGCGGCTCCTACTGTGCAGATACGACGGTGTGCAGGCACATCCGCTGCGACCAGCAGCCCCTGCCATGCCATTGGGATTACAATCAGCAGGTCTGCGCCGGACAGAGTACCGTATTCAACTATTATGGCAATATCGTAGGCGTCACCGTCACCTGGAGCTTCCCTGGTGGTGTGCCGTCCAGCGCTACAGGTCCCGGCCCGCATACCATCACCTATCCTACGGCAGGCGTCTATCCGTTTAGCATGACCCTGACCAATGCCAACGGCTCCCACACCTGCACTGACTCTATCACGGTCATAGCCGCGCCGGTAGCCTCCGTCACACAGGTCGGCAACACCCTAAATGCCTTCCCGGCAGGAATGTATTACCAGTGGTTCACCGGTCCGTCACTCACCGTCATCCCCGGCGCTACCAACCAGTTCTACGCACCACCCGCTCCCGGCTACTACTGCGTACAGGTCAGCAATAACTACGGCTGCCACGACAGCGCCTGCTACCTCTTCCAGTATCCTGACGGCATAGCCACGCTCACCACCGCCGACTGGGCCATCTACCCAAATCCTAACGACGGCTCCTTTACTCTCTCGGTAGATGCCACCCGCACCGGCCCCGTAGAGCTCACCGTCATCAATACTCTCGGCGAGATAGTAGACCAGCGTAGCTTCACATTAGGCACAGGCGCACACCAGTTCTACATCAGCAGCCGCGGCATCAGCGCAGGCATCTACAGCGTCCGCCTCCGCGCCGCCACCACCACCAGCGAAAAACGCATGATAGTCCGCTGATAAAACACCCATGCCGCTGCGCCGCCCATCCCGGCAGCGCAGCGGCATTTCTATCCTTCTCAGAAAGAAGTGAAAGCACCCCATCGCCATAAAACTTAAAAGAAAAATATCCGCGCATGCTTAGCGCAGAAAACCCCTAACTCCTGATCGCATCCACCGGCCGCATCCTGCTAGCCTGCCATGCCGGGATAAAGCCCGCTATGATCCCGATCACGATAGAGATCGACAGCCCTATCATCACATTCCGCGTCGTGAGGTAAAAGACAAACGTAGACTCATTCGCCCGCAGCGCATAGTTGGCCAGCGAGGCCAGGCCATAGACCAGCACCAGTCCCAGCAGCCCGCCTATCACACACAGCAGCACCGCCTCCAGCAGAAACTCCAGCAGGATATACACCTGCCGTGCCCCCAGCGCCTTCTTGATCCCGATGATATTCGTCCGCTCCTTTACAGACACGAACATGATATTAGCTATCCCAAAGCCCCCCACCAGTATCGAGAAGAGCCCGATGAAAAGCCCCGCCAGGTTCACAAACACAAACAGAGACGAGATCTTGTCCGTGATCATACTCATCTGATTGATCGCAAAGTTATCTTCCTGCGTAGGAGAGAGGCGGCGCACAGACCGCATCACACCCTTCACCTCATACGTCAGCTCCTCTACAGATACGCCCGGCAGCGGCCGCACCGCCATCAGCGGGTCCTCGCCCCCCGGGCTGCTCATGTCTACCCAGGTACTCAGCACGGGGTACGGCACCATCACCATATTGTCCAGTGTCCAGCCTATCAGGTTGTCGCCCTCCTTTTTGAAGACCCCTATCACCTTCAGCTTGATACCATCCAGCCGGATATACTCCCCCTCCACGTTCTCCCGCCCTGGGAACAATGCCTCCACCACACTAGACCCCAGTATACACACATACGTCGGGTTGTCCGCCTCATTTTCTGTGAAGTACCTCCCCTGCGCAAACTCCAGGTCCTTGATATGGTCATACTCATACGTGGCCCCCGTCAGCGTCACCTTCTCTATGCTCTCATCGCCATAGCGCGCCGTCTTACCCCCGTTAAAGGACACCAGCGCCACCGCCTCTGCCAGCTTCAGCCGCTCCTTGGCCTGGCGCATATCCTCCTGGCTCACATGCGGCCTGTTAAAGAACCGCCACCACGGATAGTCATCTGTGAAGATGATCGGCCACTTCTGCACATACAGGATATCCCCGCCAAAGGTGTCAAAGCTGTCCTTGATATTTTTCTCCAGAGAGTTGGTAGCCGTGAAGACCGAGATGATACACAGGATACCGATCATGATACCCGTCAGGGAGAGAAAGGAGCGCAGCCGCGCCGAGAGAAGCTCCTCTATACTCAGGCGCAGGCTCTGTAGAAATATCTTGATCAGTACCACGGCTGCAAAGCTATGTAAAACCCCTCAGATGCTACACTACTTCGTCAGCACCTCGTAGGACATCGGCGGCAGCTCCACCTTCGTGCCCGCTATCCGGTGCGCAAAGGTCGAGCTGTACCGGCTCAGGTCCGTACCCGTCTCCACGCTCTGCTTCTCTCGCGAGCGGTTTATCACATACAGCACCGACTGGCTAAAGTAGCTCCTCTTGATCAGCAGCACGTCCCCCTTCACCGCTATGTCCGTCTCGCCGTATAGCAGCGCCAGCTTGCGCGCGCGCAGGTCCGTGAGCCGCGCCGCCATATCCTGGTAGCGCTTGTCCTTGCCGCTGTAGATCCGCAGCAGCCCGCTATCTACCGCCGGCAGCGGCAGCGCCTCCAGCAGTGCCACCAGCAGCATCGCCCTGTCAGGCGCCGTATCGCGCAGCGCCGCCACACGCGCATCTACCCCCGGCAGAAACTGTACCGCCGAGAATATATGCACCGCCCCATACGCATCCATAGCCAGCCGCAGCGTTCGCGCCACACTATCCATAGGCAGCCCCGCCAGGTACGTCTCCGCCACGTCATACCGTGGGCGCATGCCACTGGTCAACTGTGATAGCTGCCCATAGATCCGCGCCGCACTCAGGTCGCCCAGCTGCGCCGGGTCGTTCACCACCTCGCCGTGCTCCAGCGGCACCACCAGGTCCGCCGCGCGGCTCTGGTCGTCATTCGCATACACACGTATATAGCTGCGCCCCATCCGCTGCGCCTCTGCCGGTATAGTGATCATCAGCTCCTCGCCCACACGCTTGATATAGTCGCGGCCCAGCTTGTAGTTCTGCCAGTAGCACGTGATGGCAAAGGGCGACCGCGAGTACTCCGCACTCACCGTGAAGCTCCCCCTGCCCAGCCGCGCCGTGTGCAGCACCGGGCTCATCGGGTCCAGGCCCCCCTGCGCCAGGTGCCGCTGCAGCACCACACTATACGCCGTGCCCGCTATCCAGAGCTTCATCTCCGCTATCGGCTTCGCCTCAGGCGTAGCCACAGCAGTGATCTGGTTAAAGTGGCGGCGGTCCCACGTATAGGTATAGCCCTTTGAGAACGAGATAGAGTCTACCAGCCTGTCCTCACGTATGAAGTCGCTGAGCAGAAAGCGCGCCGTATCCCCCTGCATCCGCACCGGCTCCAGCACGCGCAGGATAGCCGGATGCTCCGGAAAGGCCGCCCGCGCAGGCAGCAGCACCGCACAAAATAGATAAGCAAAGAAGTATCTGTAGCTAGCTGACATGTTTCTGATTTCTAAAGGGAAAGATAGTGATAGTGGAGGAGATGTGAGGAGGGGATTAGTTTTTCTTTGGGAAATGGAGGTATTAGTGCGAATGGTAGGTCAGGCTGTTCCCTTGCGTGGCCTTGGAGATGCGTATTTTCATAGTTTTCATCAGTCAGTTTTTGTTCTATACCCTACCTCGAAAATTTATTCGTATAAATTTTATTACATATAAAATGGGTAAAAAAGTTGTCATATGTAAGGTGAATAAATTGTTTAGTTACTCGCGGTAACTAAACAATTTTGAAAAATCTTGCAGATGTCTAAAAAGCTACTAATCTTTGCAGTGTCCTTTTCGTCTGGGCGGATTCACGTTCCGTTTGGAAATAGTACTTCTAATAACAAGAAATCGTTTAATATCCAGGATACAGTTCTGGTATAGTATTCGCAAATCTAATTCGGCATTCATTATTACAATTCACTTGCAACTAATTTGTTTGTTGATTGTGTAAGTATGCCATAAACCTATCATCATGAAGCAGGTTTTTATCTTGGTTTTTATACCATTAGTTATTGGTGTTTTTGTATCAATTCGACCTAAAGCTTTTGCTAATTTATTTGATGCTCTTTTTGAAGAAAACTCCGAGTTACACGGGATCAGGTTGATTACATTAGCCTTTTGCCTAATTGTAATTATCTTACTAATACTAATATTATATAGACCATAATCAAAATGTGATAATCTATGACTTATTCTCAAAAGCTCGATATTGTGCTAAGCTATTTCAATACGCCTTATGAGGGCGAAGTACAGGATCAGAAAAATTTATTTGTAGAACACCCTTGGCAAGATATTTCCGTTAGACTTGGGCGACAAAATGTTGCTATTAGTAACGCTGAGTTACAACTGATATTGGCGAACCTAGAGGATACTGGTTACTTGAAATCTAAAATGGTTAGCTTGAATAAAGCTATAAGATGGGAGATGAAAGTTTTTTTTATAACACTCAATGGGAAGATATTTATTGAGAACGGCGGTTTTACAGCCAAGGATGAAGTTCTAAAAAAAGAGGCTGCTTTAAAGCAGATGCAGAACGAAACAATTGAATTCAGTCACTACATAGCTAAAAAGAATAAGGAGAATTATGTTTCGGATAGATGGAAATTTGCCGTCCCAATAATAATAAGCGCAGGAGCTTTATGTTTTACTGCTGCAAATTATTATGGCAATGGTAAGAAGATTGAAGATGTAAGTAAACGTGTTGACGCTATAGAAGCAAACAAATCTGTTGTATCTAATTCAATTGATACCATTGCGAAAGGTGATGAAGAACATATTATTGATTCAGCAATAAAACTTAAATGAGGAAGAATATTGTCAAGGACATTACTATTGGTGGAGTTATTACTGGAGTATTAGGCAATATAGTTTATGCGATCTTACTGTTATGTTTTAGCAGGATTAATATTAAAGACGTACCACTATTTTTCCAAGAACATATTACTAGCGGAATATTGTTACTTATAGGTGCGGTGGCAATACAATTCTTAGGAATTTTTGTGGTATTTGATTTGATGAATAGAGCAATTATACAAGCCACAGAGCGCCCCAAAATATCTAGCGGATTACCGTACAATATATCACGCGGAGTACCATCATCCACAAAGCCAGAAAAAGGTTGGCCTATGATACTCAGGGAATGTATCTCTAAATTGATAGAATTTTCTTTAGAGAGTGATTCACTTAGAAGAAAATATAAAGAGCAAGTTGGTTCGGTCCCAGAATTTCAAGAATTAACTAGACAATTTGTCAGTGTTCGTATTAAACTTAGTATGCATTTGGACTTTAATCATCCGGATGAAAAGGAATTCTATAATACTGAAATCCAAGATTTGTGGGAATCATTCAACTTTGGCATCGAATGGAAACAGAAATACTATAGTCTTGATGAATTGATAAGAAAGATTCAAATTGATACGCAATCAATAATAATAAGAAGAAATACCGTATAAACAAATAAGATAGGTACAGTTATTAAACCAGATCACCAATACAGAATTGATTCAATACTTAAAGTTTCTAAAATGAAAGTCATTTTAATCTAATAATATTGATGATGATTGCCGTTACTGGGTATGCCGAAACAACTGTTTGCAAGTCAGTAACATTAACTTACAATAAGAAAGAAAGTTTCTGGAAGAAGAATTCGGCACCATTGATAACAGGAGGAATGACCTTGCTTGGTTTCATTGTAACTTTAATTGTGGCGAGGAAGACAATTCAATCCTCAACACAAAATTTGAATACCCAGCTAAAACTTCAAAGTGATAGTTTCGAACGTCAAATGAAAATGCAAGTATCTACTACCATTGAAAAGGAATGGATTCAAAGTGTCAGAATTGCTATTCACTCTTTTTTGGAAGCGTTACTGCCCATCTATAACTTTTATAGTGAAAATGCAGAATATCAGCGGAATAATGCTGATTTGATATTTGCACTCCGTCTAACTTTAGAAAGTAAAAAAGATATGTGTGAAATACTTCTTAATCCCAATGAAACATATCAGAAAGCACTGCTAGATGTATTAAAGGATTTTTACAATAAGGTAACACAAGCAAAGGGTGAAGTTGTTCAAGCGGAAACTCTTAGAAAGGGTTTATTGAATGCTGTCCACAATCTTGTTGAGTTCCGCCAACCCCAATTTTAAGCATTTGTTCCAAGTGTTGCGTAGCACAACTTGGAACTTAGAATAGTCCGAAGTCCCAGACTTCGGTACGCTAGGCGCAGACCAACCTAAAAGTGCAGCGAAATACAGAAGTCTGAGACTTCCTTCCATTCCGTGTTCCAAGTGTGACACTTGGAACAGTAGTGAGGAATGGGGATGGCTTTTCAATAACTATTTTAACAGGTTAAGTACTTTGAAATGCCCTAAAAGGTGTAACCATATTTGGGTATTTTTTAATATCTGTATTTATGTAGCTTTGAGTAAAATAATTAACCTAATGCCTATTAGAAAATTTAAGGAGACATTCGGGATCTCTAAATCTACAAGCGTGGAATTCGTTAATATTCCTATTGAGACGGATTTGCTGGCCTTTATATGTCCGTTTCTTATAGTCAATAGTAAGGCAAATAAATTGTCTTCGGATATTTACCAACGGATGACCGATTTCTTGATGAAACTTAATAGAGACTTTATTACGACAAATGATAAGAAGAATGGATTGATTTTTTTATCTCACTTGCACGAGCCGAATGAATATCATCTAGGATACTCGCCAAAGAATAAAGGTAAGGCAATAAGTAAATCCAAATCTGAAGTGATCTTTGATTCGCTGCGCAATAATCGCTTTGCTAAGGCTGGTGTATCGGTAACCAATGAGGCGCATAATGTATTGCTATTGGTTAAGGGTATAGGGCAGGATATTATGTCCGACGTGATTGCGAATGTATGCCGTGATATATTGGCAGATTTTACATTGAACCAATGTTCTAAATATGGTATAGCTGTTAATACTGCTGAAATTCAATTCTATAATCCGGCCACACAAAAATGGGAGACCAAAATTGTAAAATTACCTTTTTATAAGGCTAAGCGATTGATACTAATTCCGCGCAATGTGGTATCCGGTGATAGAGCATATTCAAGATACTATAATTATTTTGTTACCAGCAATTATGTTTCTGCTGATATTCTAAACGGAGTTATAAAAGTCCCCGCTAAGAACAAATTTATTAGAGAGTTTAACAACGGAACGAAAAGAGCTATAATCAAGGAGATTTATAAAGTATATGGGAAAAAGGACAAAAATGATCTTGTCGATTTTGTAAGACAGTACACTAAATCGCTTTTGGAATTTCAGCTTTATGCTAAATCACATTATCCAGAATTAGATTTATCTGCTATTGGATAATGACCCCAGCCCTTCCGGAGTTGCACTCCGGAAGCAGCTACTATAGGCACTTGCAGTGCCGGCAATAGCGTAGCAATAGGCTTCCCACTGGCGCAGCACTTAGTTCTATACAGGGCATGGCGCCCCCTTCACTCGTCCGCGTTTGTAACGCGGATGTCACCACCCTGGCGTTTGCAACGCGAGACCACCATACATCGCGCACCACTCCACACCACCATCGCCACATGGTTGACATTCCCCCTTTAGAAAGGGGGCAAGGGGGATTTATGCAGCACCACACAGCACCGCACATCCGCCGTCTCTTAGCACCCTACACAGACACGCATTTTTCGCGCCTGCCTGCCGGTAGGCAGGTTTTTGCGAGCCATCTCATCCACCCTATCCGCACCACCCCCCTACATCCTCACAAAGTACCCCTCATCAAAAGGGATCACCGCCACACCCTTAGGCGCGCGGCCCGGATACCAGGCTATAGGCGCGCGCAGCTGCGCGTCAGGGTGCTCCATATTGTAGCGGCCCAGCTGGCGCAGCGTGCGCTCACGTGCCGCGTTCAGCGCTGGCGGCGCCTGCTGCGTACCCGCCTGCGCGGCACCACCGGTAGCAGCCACCACAGCGCGCTCCTCCTCATCCATCTCATACAGCTCCTCGTCCGGCTCATCCGCCTCTTCAGCCACCGTCACGCACGGCTCCTGCGCCGCCACAGGCGGCACCACAGCCGCCGTCTGCGCCGTGCGCGTAGCCACCTGCTGCGTCATCGCGGCCACTTCAGCCGCCGGCACCACCTGCTGCGCCGCAGGTACCGCACCGCAAATAAAGCAAAAATCCACCACATCAGCAACTATTCACTCACCCATATTTATCCACCAAACCCGCACCCACACTCACTTTCACCCCACCTCATGACCCTCAGCAAAATACATAAGGGTGGTCACACCACAGCATGACCACCCTTATCCCACACCACACCCCCACACCACCCCCTCCACTCAGTCGGAAAACTTGCCCTCAGAACCTCGCCCCCGCCACCCCCGTCTTCCTCGCAAAGCGCACATCACCCCGGTGGTAGCGCTTGGTGTACGGGATCGTCAGCTTCACAGCAGCGTGTACCTCAGCATCATACACATACCTCTTCGCCGCAAAGGCCAGCAGGTCCTGCGTGCCTATCACCAGCGGCCCTGCGCGTAGCGTCATACCCAGGCCCACGTTGCCATACACATCCACTGAGAGCGGCATGTACACGCCCACCCACTTGCTCTCATACTTGCCCGTAGCCGTGAAGGTAGACACTTGGTGCACCATGTTGCCATTGGGCGATAGCTGCGGCGAGATCATAGCCGAGCCTATCACGCCCAGCCCGTGCCATATGTTGTAGTCTATGAAGACGTTAAACCGCGTGGGCAGCCACATGGTAAAGTAGCCCTTGTTGTCCTGCAGCACCCGGAAGCGCGCCCTGATCGTATCATCCACGCTCTGCACCCCATTGGGGAACTGAGCGCCCGTCAGGTCCCAGTTCTGGATGTCAGCACTGAAGTTGCCACTATACTCCCCACGCTTCAGCCGCACCGCCCCAAAGTCCACGATAGAGGCGCCCACTGCCAGCTTGTACGGCCGCGGCACGAAGCCATACCACGAGCCGCCGCAGTTCATCTCCTCGCCACGGTCGTCCTTGTCCGGGCGCAGCTCGTAGATCACACCCAGGTCAGTGGCCGCAGTGGGGCGTGCATACTTGTAGTTCAGCACATCCCGGGAGTAGGAGGGGAGCGCCGCGCCGACAGCCGAGGGCGAGTACTGGCTAGAGGTCACCAGCCCTTCAGAGTACGCATAGCGTATGTTGGTCCGGCTGATACTCAGGTTGTTGACCTCTGGCCACTTGTAGCTGATATTGTCGGCATAGACGTAGCCTCCTACCAGCGGCTGTATCAGCTTCAGTGTGCCGCCTACCTTGATCACCGAGCCATTGCGGTCATAGACCACTCTGGAGTAGGTGATGCCGTAGTCGTTCCACGCCAGGGTGCGGAAGCCCATGCGCTGTGCACTGAGGCTCTGCCCTATGAAGTGTGTCACGGCGTTCGCATTGTTGCCCATACCATAGAATGCAGACCGCGCCAATACCTCGCTCACATTGTCTCCGTTGAAGATGAAGTTGCTATGATAACTGAAGGCGATAGCGTTCTTGTTCGGCTTCTGCTTGCGCCCAAAGGAGAACATAAAGGACAGCGGCCCTGTGAGCTGATAGCCCACGTAGGCGTTCTTGTTGTTACCATTGACGCGCTCGTGCAGGTACTTGGTCTGGAAGTCCGGATCACTGGCCAGCGAGGGATGGTACAGCACACGCCTGTCCAGGCCTATGTAGTTGTTGCTCAGTGAGGCTGAGGCACCTGCCAGATTGATATCTGCCTGATAGGGGCTGTTGGCTATAGCGGGGTTGAAGGTGACTGTGGAGATACCGCCATAGGCGCTACCCTCCATACCCGTGAGAAACTGTGCGCGGGCGGCGATGGCACTGCATAGGAGCAGGGCTGAGAGATACAGGCGATGCTTCATACATGATCCGGTTAGGTGAGATAAAGGTCAATGTATGTGTCATGATGTATCGTGTGATGGTGATAAATCCAGCCTGTACTAATACAACGCAGGCTCCTGTTTGTTTAGTATAGACGGGTAGTGGCGGATGTGCTTACGCACTCAGGCGCTCAGCTTCTTGCTACGCTGCCGCCACATGTAGCGATAGAGGACGGGGAAGTAATAGATGTACGATATAGCCAGAAAGCCCACGAAGATGCTGTAATAAGTATGCGACATCTGGAAGGTGGTGCCGAAGCGCCAGAAGCCCTCATATGAGGTGGCAGTGAAACCATAGGTGATGAGTGGTGAGAGGATGATGAGCCACTCGCCGGTGACGCCCAGAGGATAGAGTACGATGAAGAATGTATAGCGCATCCACAGTAGCCAGCCGGGCTCACGGCCCAGAAGTCCGATAAAGTAAAAGGAATAGCGCACGAGCTCTGTAATGGTCCACGCGACGGTGACCACCAGCAGGCCTATATAAGACAGGTGCTGTGCCTCATCTGAAATAAAGACAAGTAGCAATACAACGACCAGCAGGCGCGATGCTACCTGAGCGGCTGTAGAGCCTACAGGAGAACTGACCAGGCCGGTAGCGGCATGGACTACCTCCAGTATAGCGAGACCCTGCGCGATGATGAGCAGTGGAATGGCCAGTTCGCTTTTGCAGATGAGGCTGATACCATAGGCCAGCCAGGAGAGGAAGGCCAGGCCGTTATAGCCGAGGAGATAGTATTTCTGCGCTGGTTTCATTGATCTTTTTCTTTCCTGATATAGCTGACAGTGGCATCTGGGCTCATCATAAATGGGATCTGTTTCCAGGTATTATACTTGGTGAGTAGCTGTGGCTTCTTCTCATGATCTACGGATGCTACAAACATGTCCTGAAAGAAAGCCCGATAAGCACTTATGAGATCACGGCCTCCGATAGGGCCGTGGCCGGGGACCAAAGTCTTTATAGCAAAACGGCTCTCTATGGTATCAAAGGCTGCGAGATAGCCTCTCGCGGTGGCGCGGTATCGGGAGAAAAGGGCCGGAGCTTGCTGGTTGAGTATCAAGTCTCCAGCAAAGAGGACCTGTCTCTTTTTTAAATACACAATGACATCACTCTGCGTATGAGCATCAAATCCAAGATTGAAGATGACCGCAGTCTCGTCTCCCATCTGAAGTATAAGGCTGTCCTTTACCCACACATTAGGAAGTGCATCGGCGCCATTTTCACTGACCCACTGCTCTTTGTCATAGCGCGCACCTGCTATCACGGTAGCGCCTTTGTAAAGCGCATTGCCTTTGGCATGGTCTCCATGGATATGGGTATTGACGATGATGATGGCTTTGGAGCCGGCTATCTGCCTGACGGTATCGTAAAACGCCGTGGCACCTTCGTCCATTTTGGTGTCTACTACCAGTACAGCACTATCTGATACCAGGATGCCACTATTGCCTCCGCCGCCGGTGACCAGTGTGAGCTGCTTATCGGGATGAGTGGTGGTCGTGACCATCATCTGTTTTATAAATGGATGTACGTAAATGAGGTACAACATCCCACCTGTAGCCACAAGGACTACCAGGAGAAATCCGATACGTATCAGATAGCGCTTTATTTTCATCTTTTTCTTTTGCCCTGACTAAAACTATGAAATATGGTGGAACATTCGTTAAAAAAGCTCGCGCCTGCAGGCAATATTCAGTGACTCCTGAGCGTATATGTCTATGATGTACATGATTCTACAGGCGATAAACAGCGACCGCTTCAGTTGTTAAAATTTGTTTGAATATATACAACCCTTTGTGTAGATTTAGCCTCTTATACAAGGACGTCCATAGATCATCGAATCATCAAATTTCCATGAAGAAATTATACATCGCGATAATTGCACTTATAGTCTGTATGGGTTGGGTAGGAGAGGTACGCGCTTCTCATGCTCAGGGGGCTGACCTCACATACCGCTTTATCAGCTACAATGCTGGTACGGGTCAGATGACCTATGAGGTCACAGCCACCTTCTACCGTGACTGTAGTGGTATCGCCGCGCCTGCCAGCATGCCGCTGACTATTACCAATACAGATTGTGCGGGTGGTAGCTATACTACGACTGTGACCTTGAATAAGGTAAATGGCCTGCCCTGTCCATATGGTGGTACCTCTACCGCCAATGGTGGATGCGAAGTGTCTCAGCTCTGCCCTAATGCTATAGCCAATAGTACCTGTAACGGCGGATCGCAGTACCCAGGTGTACAGAAGTACGTCTACCGCAATACTATCACCCTGCCGGGCTCAGGCACTGCTGCCTATCAGTGCAATCAGTGGTACATCTCTACAGAAGAAAATGCACGTAATAACTCTGACAATGTGACTGGTGGCGGCTCTGCTGACCTCTATGTAGAGGCTCTGATCAATACGACGATCAATCCTGCCACCGGACTGCCATACCAGAATAGCTCTGCTACCTTTGGCTATGACCCGGTACCTTTTGTGTGCAATGGTTATCCTGTATCTTACAATAACGGTGCGACGGATGCAAACGGGGACTCTCTCGTATTTCAGCTCATCACACCGCTGCAGGCGCACAATAGTCCCCTGACCTGGCAAGGCGGCTTTAGCCAAAGCCGCCCTATCATGGTCAGCAATAACCAGTTTGCATTCAACCCTGCTACAGGACAGATCGACTTTACCCCTAGCCAGACCAATGTGGATGTACTGGCGCTCCGCGTGCTGGAGTATCGCAACGGTGTACTGGTAGGCTCTACGATACGTGATGTACAGGTCAAGATACTGAACTGCGTGGTACCGGAGGCCTCTATGGACCCTATAGCCAATAATAACAATGCAAACTCTATAGACACGATCACTGTACAGCTGTGCCCGGGTACTACCGCCAGCTGGGATATCAAGATGCGCGACTCAAACGGTGACTCGATAGTGATCAAAAGTAACCTGAATGCCACTCCCTCGCCACTACCGGGTGCTACAATAACCCAGATAGACTCTATCCGCTCCGTGGTCACAGCCCATATCACATGGACTCCTACGGTCAATGATACCGGCTGCCATTATTACCAGCTCACGGCTAATACCAAGGACTGCCCGATAGAAGGTAACTTTACCAAAACCTACCGGGCCTGTGTATTCAATCGAGTGACTGTGACGCCGCATCAGGCTATCTACTGTGGTACTCCTATCCAGCTGAGTGCTACCGGTGGTACCAACTCCAGCTGGACCCCTCTGTCAGGCCTCACCTTCCCGTCAGGTTTGTTTACGCCTCTGGCTGCGCCAAACTCTACAACTACGTACACCTTCCACAGTGACTGCGGTACAGACACCTCGCGCATCATCTACAATCCTCCTTTCACCATGGATGCGGGGCCGGGAGGAGCGATCTGTCAGAATGGAGCACTGCAGCTCAATGCATCTGTAGATAACATATACGCTCCATACCAGATACTATGGACACCCTCTACCGGACTCACCGATCCGCTGACCAACCAGCCTGTGAACAGCATACTGAATCCGGTCGCGTCTCCTCCTGTTACTACTACCTACGTAGTGCACTTCACTGCTAATACCGGCTGCGAACGAACGGATACAGTGACGGTACGTGTGAATGGTTTTGCACCGCGCATACAGGCGACAGCCAATCCGACCATGCTCTGTGCAGGCCAGCCCACACAGCTCATAGCCACGGCCAATCCTGAGTGCGGCCCGGCTACTACCCGGTGCAGCGGCAATAGCCGTGTGATCACTGTAGGGAACGGTACTACTACGCAAGGAGGTAGTGCATTTGTCTACCCATCTCCGTATGGCAACTATTACAAGAGTGCGCGCCACCAGTTCCTTTTCCACGCCAGTGACCTATACAATCAGCTCGGCTCAGGTGGCCAGATCAGTACTATCGGACTCCAGATAGGCAATAACAATGGCGGCTCTACCTGCTCAAATTTTACGATAAGGATGGGCTGTGTAGACCAATCTATAGACAGCCTCACAGGCTATGTGAGTGACAACTACCTGACCACCGTCTTCACAGGTACCTATACCACAGTCAATAACTGGAACAACCATGTACTGCAAACACCATACAACTGGGATGGCCAGTCCAACCTGGTGATCGATATCTGCTTCATCAATACTACGAGCGGCAATATCAATCCAAAGATGAAGTACACTACTACTCCATACCGCTCAGTGTGGTGTACATATTCCAATGATCCGGGCGGGCAGTGCGGGTTCACAGGTACACAGCAGAATGGCCCACCGACCTATGCGAGCCTGTTCCAGCGGCCAAACTTCCAGTTCAATGTTTGTACTACACCACTGGGTAATGCCAACCTTCTTTGGACCCCTTCTTCCGGGCCTGTGAACGCGCCAAACCCCAATAACAGGGATACCACTATAGCATACCCTCAGGTACAGACCACGTACACAGTCACCCTATTTGATACTAACGGGTGCAATAGCTCTGATTATGTCACGGTCTATGTAGATACGACCAATAGGTTCTCTGTCTCTCCTGATACTTTTGTGTGCAGTAGCACGCCTATACAGCTGCACGCTATACAGACGGGTACTGCCAATCCTAATGGCCTGACATATACATGGAGCGCCGTAGGCGGAGCAGCCCCGGCATCTGGTGTGGGCCTGGCCTTTGCCACCCCTACTGTGACACCTACCGGTACTACGCTATACATATGTACGATATCGGGCGGTACGCTGCCCTGTACGATCACAGATAGTGCGCGGGTCACGATGGGCAATAACATACCGATACGAAAAGTGGTGGACTCTATCACCTGTGCCGGAGCCAATGATGGCCGCATCACTATCAATATGAATGCCGGCACGGCACCATATACCTACACCTGGAACCCCGCCGCAGCGGGCAACCCAAGTGTGATCAGCGGCCTGGCCCCTGCTACCTACTACCTGACCGTGACAGA
>CAZNDJ010000064.1:0-20334 GCA_964571705.1 uncultured Chitinophagaceae bacterium | reverse complement strand
TCTTGGCATCCATCACGTCAAATATACCTACCTGTGTAGCAGGCATCACATTTGTCTTGGCGATATTGCGAGAAGAGAGGAAGAGGTTGTTGTTTTCTTCGTTTACCAGAACGAGTGACTTTACGTCAGACAGGTTGAGGCTTTTCAGGATCGCTACGAAGCTCTTGGTCTTGGCTTCAGAGACAGAGAGATTGTCTACTACGATCAGGTTGCCTGCTTTCACTTTGTGAGCGAAGGCAGAGATCTTTGCGAGATCCTTTACTTTCTTATTGATCTTAAAGTCATAGGAGTGAGGCTTAGGGCCGAATACACGGGCACCACCGCGTACGAGTGGAGACTTCATATCACCACGGCGGGCACCACCTGTACCCTTCTGGCGGAATGCCTTCTTGGTCGTACGGGCTATTTCCCACCTTTCTTTCGCCTTGTGCGTGCCCTGGTGCAGCGCAGCCTGGTGCTGACGTACAGCGAGCCAGATGGCATGGTCGTTTGGCTCAGCGCCGAAAATTGCATCGGAAAGTTCGATTTCCCTGCCTGTTTCTTTTCCTTCCTGGTTGAGTACCTTGACTTTCATTTGAATCTCTTTTGTTTTGTGTCCCGAGAAAAATGAAGTCGTGCGCAAAGCGTTGGTACACCTTGTGGAGAGCAGCGAAATCATTTCAAAGAGGACGGTGACGTTTTCTCTACTTTTAGAAAACGGACTGCAAAAGTAGGATTCTTTTTGAAATGTCCAAATATCTGGTCAAAGAATTTTTGATCAGCATTGGCAGGATTCAAGAATTGACAGCATTGAACCTGGTTGCTCTAATGCAAATATCAGTTAAATAACATGAGGAAACCTGAATTTGACCTAGGTACTACTTACTTTTCGTAGAAATCTATCCAATGCAGCGCAGAACACTACTTCTCTTTACTATCCTTGGCCTACTAATCATATATAGCACGCGCCACCACACCGCCACCATAGGCCGGGATAATGCCTGGGAGTACAATGAGCCACTACTGGTAGACCTGCATATACCAGATCAGGTCATAGCACACGAGAGTACGCTGCATGTGCAGCTAGCGGGTACCAGTGTGAATATAGTACCACCTGCCGGATATGAGCAGCTGACAGCCATGAATGGCTACGGTACTGCCGATACCACCATAGATGTGATAGAGGATGTCCACCACTCTTATAGTGAGAAGAAGGCTGAGATAGATCACTACATCGCTTATGTAAAACGGGACAAAGGCGATGACCAGCAGGTGGCCTACCGGAAGGATTTTCGCTTTAATGGCTATCCGGCGTCTGTGATATGCCTGTCTGATACGACCCGCACGCGTACGGCTATCTATATGATCTTTGGCGATGACCACTTCTGTGTGGCTATGACGGGTACTACTACATCTGACTCTGCTGCAGCGCAGGAGGCCATCATCCAGACCATGCTCACGGCTACCTACAGGCGCGCCTAGAAGATTTAAGGAAAAGATAAGATAGCGGCTGCGGGCATAGCGGTTTATCTTTTTAGCTTTACGCTATACCATCTCATCTATCTCATGGACTCACGGAGGGAGTTTCTCAGGAAGGCGGCTATGCTCTCGCTCACGGCTGGCGTGTCACAGTTTCTACCAGCATCGGTGCAGCGGGCTTTTGCCATAGACCCGGCTCCGGGTACTACCTGGCAGGATGCGGAGCACGTAGTCTTTCTGATGCAGGAGAATAGGTCCTTTGACCATATGTATGGTGCGCTGCGTGGCGTACGCGGCTTCAATGATCCGCGGGCCATCCGGCTGCCAGATACTAATCCGGTGTGGCTGCAGACCAATGACAAGGGGGAGACCTATGCTCCTTTTCGCCTCGATATACATAATAGCAAGGCCACCTGGATGGGCTCGCTGCCGCACTCCTGGAGCAATCAGGTAGATGCACGCAATGCGGGCAAATACGACCACTGGCTACAGGCCAAGCAGCCCGGCGGCGACTACAAGGATATGCCGCTGACCATGGGCTACTATACGCGTGAAGATATCCCGTTCTACTATGCGCTGGCAGATGCGTTTACCGTTTGCGATCATCATTTCTGCTCGTCGCTGACTGGTACTACGCCCAATAGGCTGTACTTCTGGACAGGCACGATCCGTGAGGAGCAGCATGAGCACTCGCCTGCGCGGGTATGGAATGAGCAGACCGACTATCCCACCATGGGCAAATGGAAGACATACCCGGAGCGGCTGGAGGAGCATGGCGTATCGTGGAAGATATACCAGAATGACATCAGCGTAGATGGGCTGGTGACAGGCGAGCAGGACTACTGGCTGGATAACTTTACTGACAATCCGATCGAGTTCTTTGAGCAATACCATGTGAAGCTGTCTCAGCGCTACATAGACTGGCTGGAGAAGAAAGAAGCAACACTGCCTGCTGAGATCGCAGAGGTGCAGCGCAAAATGACTGTGAAGGACATGCCTGCCAAAGGCTATGAGACGCTGCAAAAGGAGCTCAAAGATCTGCAGGCGCTGTATCAACGCGTGATCAAAGAAAGGCCTCTGTACACACGTGCCAGGTACGAAGAGCTGTCAGCCTTTCAGAAAAGCATCCACGAGAAAGCTTTCACTACTAATGTGGCAGACCCGCACTATCATGACCTGGAGCCGCTGCGCTACCGGGACGGCGATACGGACAGAGAGATACTGATCCCGAAGGGTGATGTGCTGTATCAGTTTCGCGAGGATGTGAGCAAGGGCAAGCTGCCTGCTGTCTCATGGCTCGTGGCGCCGGAGGCATTCTCTGACCATCCGGGTTCGGCGTGGTTTGGAGCGTGGTATGTGTCAGAGGTGCTGGACATACTGACGCAAAATCCAGAGGTGTGGAAGAAAACGATCTTTGTGCTGACCTATGATGAGAATGACGGCTACTTTGATCACATACCGCCATTTGTAGCGCCTGATGCACATGATAGAAATACAGGCCGCACCTCTGCACCGATAGACACCTCTATAGACTACGTGACCATGGAGCAGGAGCGGGCAAGGCAGGGCGCTGACCCAGCGCACATGCGAGAGAGCCCTATCGGTCTCGGCTACCGGGTGCCGATGGTCATAGCGTCTCCATGGAGCAGGGGAGGGTATGTATGCTCTCAGGTCTTTGACCATACGTCATCGCTACAGTTTCTGGAGCGGTGGCTGGCGCATAGGACGCACAAGGAAATAAAGGAGAACAATATCAGCAGCTGGAGGCGTGCTATCTGTGGTGACCTGACGGCGGCATTCCGGCCATATCATGGTGAGAAGATGACGCTACCCCAGGCGCTCGATAAGGAGCAGCTGATAGAGAGCATTCACAAGGCGAAATATAAAGGGCTGCCATCCGGCTACCGCAAACTGTCTGAGCAGGAAATAATTGCCAGCCGCAGTCATGCGCAGGCTGCCGCGTATATGCCTACTCAGGAGAAAGGTATCAAGCCTGCCAATGCGCTGGCCTACGAGATGTATGCGGATGCCCGGTGGAGCACAGGTGGTGCGACGCGTGAGGTCACACTAGCGGCTGCAGCAGGGTCTATGGGTGTGCCGTACAATGTATATGCAAGGCGCGGTAAAGAGGTGAAAACGCGCTCCTACGCTGTGGTAGCTGGTGATAAAATAACGGACACATGGGCTACTGATGAGCTGGTAGAAGTATACGGGCCAAATGGGTTCTACAGGCGCTATCAGGGTGGTAGTGGTATAGAGGCGCAAAGCAGCTATGGCAAAAAAGGCAGCCTGATCCTGACCATCAGAAATAACAATACCACACCGCTACAGCTGGAAATGACGGACCACTATAGCAAGCAGCCACAAACCATATCTATCGCTGCGCATGGTTCTCAGGCCATCACGATACAGACCACCGGCTACTATGGCTGGTATGATATATCGCTGGTAGTGAAGGGTAATAATGATGCTGAGATACGGTATGCGGGCAAGGTAGAGACCGGCAAAGAATCATTTACCGATCCGATGATGGGCGGGGTGGTATAGGGGAGCGGTATTAGCTACCTTTGCCGCATGAAACTTTCTGATATCATAGGGATGACCGGCGTGATCATGATGCTGGCAGCATACATCCTCAATCTGGCTAAAGTCCGCTCACAAGACAGCCTTTTCTACATACTAATGAATCTGATAGGCGGCTCACTATCTGTGACAGCAGCAGTGATGATCGTTTATATCCCTTTTATCGTACTGGAAGGTGTCTGGACACTGGCCGCTCTTGTAGCCTTTGTCAACTACCTGCGTGTGAGGTATGCTAGTGCATAATAGCAAAGGACGGCAGTACGTTCAGCAGCCAGTACCAGAGTGCGGTGGTGAGCAGCGATAGCAGTATGCCGATGCTGACGGTGAGGTTGGCCAGGCGTGGGTTGAGGTTATACTGTGTGGCTATCACGCCTGCAGTGATCATGGGTGCCATAGCCGCCTCAAAGACGCTGATCTGACGTACTGTGCCTGATGCGGCCCATCCTGCGACTACGAGTGCGACGACGGCAGGTGCCAATAGAAGCTTATACAGCAAACTCACAGATAGTAGTGGTAGCTCCTCCCGCCAGCCCTCAAAGCTAAGCTGCATGCCTACGGAGAATAGAGCCATAGGCGCGAGCGTAGCAGCTATTTTATCAAAGAGAGGTACAGCCGGAGTGAGATCTATAAACAGCGGCAGTATGATGGCCGCCAGGAACCCGAGAAATGGCGGAAAGGTCAATAGCTTTTTGCCCACGGCGATGGCGTTGGGTTTCTCCGAAGGAGAAGGGCCGGAGGGTGTGTCTGACGGTGTATTCATAGCCATCACAGAGGCGATGGTGGCCATGATGATAAAGCAAAGCTGATCACAGACCACGGCTATAGGCAGCGCCTGCTCGCCATAGTAGGCAGACACCAGCGGGAATCCGAGGAAAGAAGTATTGCCTAAACCAGATACTAGTGTCAGTGCGGTACGCGTAGCTGGGGAGATGGGCATGAAGCGGCTATAGAGCAGAAACAGCAGCCATGAGCCTACCCAGACGATGACAGGTGACAGCGCCGGCACGAGCAGCTCCGGTCCCCAGTGGATGGTCGGTACATACTTCAGCGCTACGGCTGGTACAGCGAGATAAAGTACCCATATATTGATACCGCGGTGTGACCCTTCGGGCAATATGCCGATCCGGCGCAGCAGCCAGCCGGCAGAGATGCAGATCACGATGAGTACCAGATTGGCCATAGCGGTGCGAAGGTCTGCAAATAGGAGGGAAGATGCAAGGGGAGAGAATAGGGAATAGGGACGCAGAGACGAGGGAGTAGGGAGAATAGCATGCATGGCGTCCGTTTGGCGGCTATTTCTTATATTGCGGTATTACATCATCTAAAACCTACTTAAACGTATGTTATTCGTATTCGGATGGGGGCGTCGCACCCGCACAGACTATGGCCAGACCATACCAGTCAAATGCAACAAGTGTAATAACGAATCTTACTGGGAGCTTTCGCGCATGCGCACATGGTTCACGCTTTTCTTTATACCAGTGATACCGTACGAGAATAAGCACGTGCTCTACTGTAGCATATGCTCAAACGGCGTAGTACTGCCATCCGGCAATGTAGATCGCGCACTGGAGCTCAATACGCAGACCAAACGCTACCTCAACCAGGAGATCACGCGGGAGGAATATGACCGCTCTATAGACCAGAGCCAGATACTGGCATAGAGTCAAGAACCAAGAGAAAGAAACTACGTATAGTGATTTTGGCAAGACCATGGCTTCTTTCATGGTTTTAATATCTTGGTGCTAAATTCCTGATTCTTGGTGCTCCAAACTACATCTGATAAAATATCCTTCAAAAGCCGCCTCAGGGCGCACTGCCTCGCGCTGATACAGCAGCGTGTAGATAACGCATCTGCCGCCATGGAGCAGGCGCAGGAGTCTGCCAATAACGATGATAAAAGCAGCGCCGGAGACAAGTATGAGACAGGCCGCGCCATGAGCCACATAGAGCGGGACAATGCTGCCTACCAGCTCAGTGTAGCCCTGGATGACCGCAGTCAGTTCATGGGGATAGACTGCGAGAAACTTTATGATAAGGTAGACAACGGCGCGGTGGTGCAAAGTGGAGATATGCTCTACTTTCTGGCTACAGGGCTGGGTGTTTTATCCTTTGAGGGGATGAAGGTCGTCGCACTTTCGCCGAAGGCGCCACTATCTGCACTGCTGCGTGGCAAGGTGAAAGGAGAGACCGTAACGCTGAATGGTAAGGCTATCACTCTTTCCGAGGTTTTTTAATTGACAATCAGAAATTGATAATTGACAATTGACAATGGACAATGGAATCTGATCCGCTGACATCTGTATGTAGCTGTCAATTATACATTGTCAATTATCCATTGCTCATCGTCCATTATCAATTATTCATTGTCAATTAATTTATATTGGCAGTCTAAATCTGCTGCCATGACATCCAAAGAAGTACTGGCTGAGCTGCAAACGCTCGGCTCACCCTCTATCAAAAAAGTCCTCACCGCACATGGTGCACAGGAGCCATTTTACGGCGTGAAGGTGGAGGACCTCAAGAAGATCATGAAGAAGGTAAAGACAGACTACAAGCTGTCTATGGAGCTCTTTGACTCCGGTGTGTCTGATGCCATGTACCTGGCAGGGCTGATAGCAGATTCGTCTAAAATGACCAAGAAAGACCTGCAGCACTGGGCTGACAAGGCCTACTGGTATATGCTCTCTGAGTACCCTGTGGCATGGGTCACGGCAGAGAGCCCCTACGGGCTGGAGCTGGCGCTGGAGTGGATAGAGAGCGACAAGCCGCAGATAGCCTGCGCCGGCTGGTCTGCACTGGGCTATATAGCTGCGCTAAAGCCCGACACAGAGCTGGACCTGAAGCTCTACAAAAGCCTCATAGATCGCGTAGGCAAGGACGTGCACAAGGCGCCCAACCGCGTGCGCTACTGCATGAATGGCTTTGTGATCATGGCGGGGTCATATATCACCTCTCTCACAGACCTGGCCAGGAAGACCGGCGACAAGATGGGCGCCGTGAAAGTAGACATGGGTGGCACTGCCTGCAGAGTGCCCAATATCTCTGACTACATAGATAAGGTAGAGGCACGGGGCAACCTGGGCAAGAAGAAGAAAACGGTGCGTTGTTAAGCCTAAAAAGCCGTCATTCCGAAGTTTTTCACTATAAAAAATAGACAAGATAAAACTGAAGGAATCCCCGAACACACAAATGACGATGACGGTCCAGTTGAGGTTTGGGATTCCTTCGAAAATGACTCGCTTATTTTTACGGGAATTTTCTCGGAATGACGTCCTGTTTATATTTCTACGCGCGTAACAACAGGAACAACAAAGCCCCGCGGATGGCAGGGCTAGTATCTTGATACGGGCTTATCTTATTTCTTGACGAGGAGTTTGAATCCTGTGCCGTGTACGTTCAGGATCTCTACGCTTGGGTCTTCCTTCAGGTATTTGCGGAGCTTGGCTATGTACACGTCCATGCTGCGGCCGGCAAAGTAGCTATCAGTACCCCACACAGTATTGAGCGCTATATCACGCTCCAGCAGGCGGTCCAGGTGCACGGCCAGCATCTTGAGCAGCTCAGATTCCTTGGTAGTGAGTTTCAGGGAGGTGCCGCCATCCAGTGTGAGGGTGCGGCTGGCATTGTTAAACACATAGCGGCCTATCTGGAATTCGTTTTGCTCGCTTACTTCGGTCTTTGGTACGCGCTTGAAGATATTGTCCATGCGCAGGGTCAGCTCCTCCATGCTGAATGGCTTGGTCAGGTAGTCGTCTGCGCCGATCTTGAGGCCTTCTATCGTATCTTCTTTCAGCACCTTGGCAGTGAGGAAGATGATGGGCACCTGAGAGTTGGTGCGGCGTATCTCTTTGGCCAGGGTAAATCCGTCCTTCTTGGGCATCATGACATCCAGGATGCACATATCAAACTTGCCGGCCTTAAATTCATTCCAGCCATCTTCTCCATTACGTTTGAGAGTCACGTCATAGTTCTTGAGTTCCAGAGAGTCCTGAAGCAGGTTTCCGAGATTGTTATCATCTTCTACCAACAGGATGCGCCTTTTGATTGCCATGGTACGGGTTATTTTTTAACAAGTTAGACAACGTTAAATTTAACAGTTTAACCGCTAATTTCCAATTAACAAAACTTTACAAAAATCTCGGTGAATGACTTAAAAGGGGAGGAAAATATCAAAGCGGCTGCCTTTGCCCAGCTCGCTGGATACCCGGATCGTACCACCGTGGGCGTCTACTATGATCTTGACATAGCTCAGGCCGAGGCCAAAGCCCTTTACATTATGGATATTGCCGGTAGGCACCCGGTAGAACTTCTCAAAGATCATCTTCTGATTCTCAGGGGAGATGCCGATACCATTGTCCTCTACGGTGATGGTCACGCCGCGGCTATCGCTGGCAGAGGACACGCGTATGTGCAGCGTATCTTCCTTGCGGTATTTGATGGCATTCTCTATTACATTGAAGATGACATTATTGATATGAGACTTGTCGCCCCTGATCTTGTCATTCACCGCGTCCAGCTGGCGGGTCAGCTCACCATTTCCTGACGAGATGCGCAGCTCCAGTGAGTCACAGATGTCATTCAACAGCTCATTGATATGGATGTCAGAGACATTCAGCGCAAACTCACCCTTGTCAAAGCGCGCCACCTGCAGTACATTCTCTATATGGCCGCTGAGGCGTTTGTTCTCTTCCTCTATGATACCGCTGTAGCGCTTGATCTTCTCGGGGTCTGCCAGCACCTTGTCATTCTTCATCATCTGCGTGGCGAGTGAGATAGAGGCCACAGGCGTCTTAAACTCATGCGTCATGTTATTGATAAAATCGGTCTTGAGCAGATCGAGCTTCTTCTGCCGGAAGATGATATAGAACGAGGTGCCAAAAGCCGCAGCAATGATCAGCACAAAGGTGATGGTAGTAGCCAGCATCAGCCACATGGACTGCAGCAGGTAGCTCTTCTTATTGGGAAAGTAGAGGACCAGGATGCCGGAGTTCTTGTACAGGTCATTGGCAAAGAGCGGCATGGTGTAGTAGTTCATCTTGACTGCCTTTGGCATATCCTTCAGCGTGCCGATGATGGGCACGTGGCTGAAGTGGTCAAACACTGCATACTTATACGGCGTCTTGATACCCGTCTCGGTGATCTCGCGCTCTATCAGGGCGCTGACGCGCTCGGAGTCCACACGGTCATGCAGGCACTTGTCATCCAGCATAAACTTGACCGCAAGGTCCTGAAATAACGTGTTGTACTTTTTGAACTGCTGCTCTATCAGCTTGCGCTCGCGCTCGGCCTTTGACATGGGCTGGGCCAGGTCGTACTTCTCCTCTACGATAGCCGAGGGGTGCTCCTGCAGGTAGGTCACTGTACCTATAAACTTGCTGACAAAAGCGCCCGATGTATCACTAAAGCCGAACTTAATAGCATGCTGGCCTACAGAGTCTATGAGGCGGAAGTTAGTGTACTCCTTCATGCTCTGCACGGTGTCGTACATCTTGCTGACCATCTTGCCCATATTAGGGTAGCCGGCATTGTGAAAGTAGCTGTCGGCCTCATTCATCTCCAGATTGAGAGAGACCTGATTCATAGCCTGCAGCACACCCTGGTCAAACCGGTCCTCCCTGAGGCGGTAGCTCTGCCACACCCAGGCCACCTGTATGCCCACGAGGCCTATGAGTACGAGGCAGGTGCCTACGAGTATCGCATTGATATTACTGAGCTTCATGTGCATGCGAATGTAACGTTTTCGCCGAAGAGGGCTGACGGGGGTTAACAGAGATTAACGGCGGGGGGGGAGACAGGAGACGCTAGGCTTTAGACGATAGACAAGGGCAGAGATAGGCAAAGGTGTACGTCATTGCGAGGAGCGATAGCGACGTGGCAATCTGGCACTAAATACATCGTAGTATATCTGTAGCATGCAAGGAATAGCGCATGATGAGCTAAATCCGGATTGCCACGTCGTACCGAGGCGGTACTCCTCGCAATGACGCAGAGGGTATAGCAGTCAGGAAAAACCACCTACCTGACCACTACCAGCCTCGACCTCACAGGCGCACCATTACCACGTATATCCAGCGTGTAGTGGCCTGAGGCGAGAGTAGAAACATCTATCACACCATTGCCATGGATGGTCTGGCGGGTGACCTCTGCGCCCAGCTGGCTGATGATGCGGATGTCCATGCTACGCGCGTCTGTGGCGTGTATGTAGACCTTGTCAGTGGCAGGGTTTGGATAGATACTGATGCCGGCTGCGGTGGCCTCTGTGATGGCCGTAGGGGCTATAGAGAGAGTCACGACGGCAGTGGCACAGTTGGGGCAGGAGGCATTGGTGCGGTCACAGATCATATAGCGGAAGGTATCCGTACCCGTGTAGCCCGGTGCAGGTATATAGGTGATGCTATTGTCCGCGTGGGTCACAGCAGTACCGTGTGCGGGAGTAGTGCGCAGATTGACATAGAGAGGGTCGCTCTCATTGTCTGCATCATTATCTGCTACATGCAGGGTGGCGGTATCACCGGCCTGTAGCTGGTAGGTATCATCAGCAGCCACGGGGATACGGTTTGGCTTGTGGCCAAAGCTATACTTGTACGGCTCATTGACACGGAAGGTCCAGCCTGTGATCTCCGTGCCGCTGGCGTCTACGGCACTCAGGCGCAGCGAGTCATCCGCATAGACCTCTATCTTGCTGTAGGCAGATTCAAAGTTGGTCCCATCGCACAGGCCGCTACCGCCCTTATTCCAGATATTGTATCCCATAAATGCCTGATTGGTCATCCAGTCCATCGAGTTGGCTTTGCGCAGGATGCCGCAGTTCAGCTCGGGCAGGCCGGAGTTGGTACCATCGTCCAGGCCCACGGTGTGCGAGTCACCACTGACCACAAATACATTCCTGATATTATTGTCCAGTACCCACTTCAGCAGCGTATCTGCGTCCTCCTGGTAGCCGGCCCAGCAGTCGGCGTAGTTTTGCACGGCAGTGTAACCATAGTTGGGCAGGGTGACACCGGCCACTGCGGGTGCCCAGTAGGGCACGCGGCCACTGCCTATCTGCAGGCAGGTGTCATAGGTGAGCTGCAGCGAGTGGTTGAATGGATCACTGCTGATGATGATCTTCCACGTGGCGGTAGAGGCGGCCAGCGCGCCTTTGAGCCAGGCCATCTGCTGCGCACCGGTCAGCGAGTAGCCGGCAGGGGGCAGGTGCATCCACTGGCTACCCGACTTGCGGATAGCGGCAGCCTGCGGCGTACGCATGGCGCGCAGATCGGGTACAAAGACCTCCACATTGCCCGAGCGGAAGCTGTGGTAGATGCCCTCGCTGCTATCTATGAGCGGATAGGCGGGAAACCACTCGCGGTAGGCCTCTATCGAGTTGAGCCGCGCTACGGGAGGCATATTGTAGACCTTGGGCGCGCCGAGGGTGCCGAGGATATTGAGGTCAAAACCGGAGACGGCATCATCGGCACAGTTGTCATTCAGAAAGTCGTGGTCATCATAGACATAGTCTGTAGGGAAATGGTGCAGGAATGACAGCGTGCCGGCACAGCTGTAGCGCTTTTTGTAGAAGGTGCGGTGATTGTCCATATGCGCGGCAAAGGACGTAGAGGGATTATTGACGTAGACATTGATCGTGCCGCTGTCTGCATCCGGGTAGCCCCAGTCGCCACACTGGATGAAGACCCTCGGGCTATCCATGGTCATACGCACGTATAGCGAGCTGTCAGGGCTCTCGATATCATAGTGGCAGCTGCCGGCCGTGAGCACCTGGTGTATGGCCGCACCGCGCTGCGGAAAGGAGACAAACGTAGACACACTGCCCGATGGCACACCCGCTATCGCAGCACGCACGTAGTAGCGCGTATCTGCCGCCAGGCCGCTCACCGCCGCGATAGCCACCGTATCTGTAGCTGCATCAGTAGTGACCGTTACACTAGCTGCTATAGTGCCAAAGCTGCTGCCGGTACTCAGCTCTACCGCCACCGCCGTACTCACATCCGTACGGACAAAAACCCGGCAGGAGCTATCTGACACCGCGCCGATGATAGGCCCATGCGTGACATGCTGCGCAGAAAGAAAGAGGCTACAAAACGCTATCAGGAGGGTAAAACTGTGCTTCATCTATCGGGTGGTTTAGCCCCTAAGATGCGGAGAAAATATGAGGCGGGGAAGGGAGGGGTGGGTTTTAATGATTGCTTAATATTTGGGTGATTTACGGATTTACAGAATTACGGATTGCAAACAGGAATGAGAGGTGTTCAACTCAGTGTTCAATTTTAGTGTTCAACAAGGATTGAACACCACATGAACAGTTGACCAGTGTTCAGTCAGTCGTTCAATGTTCGTTGAACGTTCAAATTGAACACAAAGTTGAACGGGTGAACAGCGTTCAATCGGTCGTTCAGTGCTGGTTGAACGTTCAAATTGAACAGTGCGCATGAGGAGTGCAACAATGACCCGCCTGCAAATAAAGGCATACCTTTGCAGCATGGCACACAGAAAGAAGAATGGTCTGGATGATATTGATATACCATATCTAAAAGACATCTATAGCCAGGCCAGGGATAGGTATAAGCCTCGTGATATAAAAGTACTGATCATAGTAGAAGCTCCTCCCTGTGCACTGGATAGGTTTTTCTATTTTGAAGACGTCAAGACGCAGGATTCACTATTCCTTGAGATCATGGGTATACTATATCCTCGGGATAAAGAGTTATACCTAAAATCAAAAAGAGATACTATACTTAAAGAGCAACTTCTTGAGAGGTTTCGCGCCGATGGTTTCTGGCTTTTAGATCTATATGAACTACCTACTGACTATATACATATAAGAGATGTAGATCCTGCGCAGGACCTGATACGAAGGATAGATAAAACTGTCACCGGGCACCCTGATATGATCCTGATCAAGGCTAATGTATACGATCTATGTTATAGCAAATTATTTAGTGCAGGATATCATGTGATAGATGAGAGGATCCCTTTCCCGGGTAGTGGTCAGCAGGGGGTATTCAGGGAGAGGTTCCGGAGGGCTTTGCAGCAATGCAGGCTATAATTTTTGTCTAAGTATATATTAAGATCTAAGGGGATACCATTCCTTGCCGCCCGGACTCCTTCGGTGTTCAATTTGAACGTTCAATCTACCGTTCAATCTCACTTTGAACACTGCCTTAAACACTAAAACATCAATATATAAAGGACCTGATGTCAGGCAAGGTGCTTCATGATTATTCTGCAATAACAACGATCCATAGTGTTCAATTTGAACGTTCAATGTGGTGTTCAATTCAAATGAACATTGGCTTGAACACCTTCTTTTTGCCAATAGGGCTGACAATCAATGCTCTTTTCTTCGCGTTCAATACGGTGTTCAACGTTGTGTTCAACCTCATGTTTGATCAGATTGAACGGGGCATTGAACAGTAAAATTGAACACTACTTAAACGACGGCCTGTAGATGCTCTCTGAGTGCTTCAGCCAGTAGCTGCGGTCAAAGGTCTGGTACTTCGTCTTGTGTCCGGCAAAGATCTCCATCTGGTCATTGTAGTGTGGTGAGGTAGGGTCGAGGCTATTGCCCACCGGCTGCAGGCTCTCGATGCTCTCTGCGCCGTTCTTGCCATACTTGACGAACATGGTGTAGGTATCGCCATACTCGGGGTTAAACTCCAGCTTGCCATTGTAGGTGTGCGGCTTAGGATAGCTAGGGCTGAGCATATCTGCGAAACTACCTACCGGCACGGCCTTATTGCCGCGGCGCAGCTTGTGCACCGTGCCCCACTTGATATTGATCGAGCCAAAGTTGCTGAGCATGTACTGCTGGGCATCGCGCAGGTACTGCACTGCATCCTGCTCTGACAGTGGGAAGCCCATGGCAAACTGCTCATCGTCATAGTTGCGCTTGTGCCACATCTGGTCTATGAAGCAGCCAAAGCAGGTGATGCCCGTAGAGGCGGTATCGGTATTGCGGTCCCACTCTTTGAGCGCTGTGATATAGTTGGATATGTCGGGGTATTTGCCAGCGTCGAGCTGCCAGAGCGGCTGCAGGCTCTTCATAAAGATGCTATTGCCATACAGGTGGCTCTCAAACTTGATAGCACGAAACTGGTCAAAGGTGACCCTGTCATGCGTCTGGAAGAAGTCCTTGAGCGTCTCTGCGCGGTTGTTATTGCCAGGGCGCTGATTTACATACTCCGGCAGGCGCTTTGGGTTGTCATTCTGCCCGTCGCAGGTAGCGTTGTAGACGTTGTTATTGGTATTGTACACATAGCCGCACTGCGGGTCTATGACGTGCGGCATACTATCCAGCGGTACGAGGCCAGTCCAGAGTGTCTCTGAGGTATTGCCGGGCAGGATGCCGCCCCAGTTGTACTCCTGGTGCTTGCGGTCAGGCATGGTGCCGTGAGAGAGGTAGAAGATATTGTCCTTGTCATCCGCATAGACCATGTTGAATAGCGCGATGGCATGATTGCTGCGTAGCGCCTGCCAGAACTGGTCATAGTTCTGAGATTTGGCCATCTCATAGAGCTGCTGTCCAGCCTTGACATAGTAGTCGCTCGGATACTTTACAGCAAAGTACGTGTCAGACTTGCCCGACTTCAGCACGAGGCCGTAGCGGCTCCAGTAGGCCATCTTGCGCACCGGCACTACTATGCCGTGCCAGTTCACCTTCAGCCATACGGGGCGCTTCTCCAGCTTCTCGCTTTTGCCATCCAGCAGGTAGTGCAGTTTGTGCTTCGGGTCATTCTCCAGGCGGTACACATCCACACGGTCAAAGTAATTCCACGTAAAGGCCCAGCCGAGGTGCTTGTTGGTGCCCATCGCATTGCTCGTACCACCATAAAACATATTGCCGATAAAGTCCAGCCCCTCATCGCTGCTCAGGTGGCACTCGTAGAAGCTCAGGATACCGTCTATCGGCATGTGCGGATTGACACAGAGGTAGGTCTTGCCATCGGCAGATTTGTTGCCATTCACGGCATAGGCATTGGAGCCCATAGGCGGCTGGCGGTGGTGCATGTCTACGGCGGTGCTGTCATATTTGCCATCCACTATATCGCCTATCTGGCCCTGCACGCCTATCAGGAAGCTCATGATGGTGACATACTCTGCGCACACGTCCTGCTCTGTGATAGGAAAGGCGCGGCGTATCTTGACCTGCTCCGGATGTGAAGCAGCATAGGCATTGATGCCCTGTACGTAGCCATTCAAGTACTTTTTGAAGGCAGGTGTGATATCCTTTTCGTAATGCTCGGCCACGATCCTGCGCGCACCGATGGCATGCTCAAAGAAGTCCGCCTTGGCGCCCTCCACACCCTTGGCGCGGCCCATGTATCCCTTCACGGTATAGATCAGGTCCTGCGTCTCGCCAAAGGCGTCTTCTGCATTGGCCCAGGCCAGGCCATAGGCTACCTCCGCATCTGTCTTGGCAAAGATGTGCGGCGTGCCAAAGCTATCGCGCACGATGGAGATATTCTTGGGGTCGATAGGAGGGTAGTCGGACTTGGTCGTACGGGCAGAGAGGCTGAGGCCAAAAACTACGAGGCACAGGAGCGCGGTGTATTTCATTTCGGTGGTTATTTGCGGTGCTGAAAATAGCGCATCTCCGTGACACTGGTGCTACCGCAAAGCCGCAGGCGCGTTAAATGTTCCGGGCTTTTTGGCGAAGGAGGGAAGAAGCAGGGTGAAAATAAAAAAGCCTCCACTGAGGAGGCCTTTCAGTATGGTTTGACTGGATGTTATTTCTTGTCACCAGGTGCTTGCGTAGGAGCATTGGCTGGCGGAGCAGGTACGCTGTTTGCCGGAGAGCTGGCACCCATCTCGCGGGCACGCTTTTCTGGCTCAGATTCGTTTTGAGCAGCTGTATTAGCAGCAGGAGCCTTGCCATTTGGCGTAGCAGCGGTCACACCGCCAGACTTAGGCAGGAATGCCGCAGAGAAAAGGCTGATCACTAGGAGCAGTACACCGAGTGTCCACGTGGTCTTCTCTACCACGTCTGTAGTGCGCGATGCACCAAATATCTGCTGGCTGGCGCCACCGAGGGTAGAGTTGACTCCACCACCTTTAGGATTCTGGATGAGGACTACGAGGCCGAGCAGTATGGCTATTACGATCAGGATTACGGTCAGGAATACGTACATTTCTATTTGGTTTTTAATCTTTCAATCTGGACGGCGAAATAAGCACTTTTTTCCGGATTCTTCAAACTGAGCTGCTCATAGGCGCTGATAGCCTTATCCACCAGTCCCTGGCGCTCGTATATTTTTGCCAACGTCTCCGTGACGAGGCTATAGTCCGTAGCCCGTGCCGCAGGCGCTTTTTTCTTCTTTTGCTTCTCGATAAATCCCTCCAGCCCCTTGGCATACTGGGTCTCTGACTCCAGCTTGTCATGAAAGTAAGTGGCGGGCAGGCTGCTCTCTATGAGGCGGTCCAGCTCATCTGCTGCCTCCTGGCGGGCCTGTGGTATCTCTTCGATGGTTTTCTTCACGCTGTGCTTACCCTTTTTGAAGTGGTCCAGCCACTCATCAAAGGTATGGTCTGCTATGATAAAGCGGCGTTCATCTGCCGGCTCCATCTCTGGTACCGGATGGTCTTCTTCGGGTTCTTCCTCTGTGTCTTCAGTAGGAGGTAGGGTGGCCTTTTCTGTGAGTACCTCAGTGGTAATGACCGCTTCCTGCTCCTCTGCGATAGTGGCCTGCTCTTCAGCTATATGCGCTATCTCCTCTTCGGCCAGCACCTCCATATCAGCCGCCTCTTCAGATGCTACGATCGTGTCCGTTGGGATCACTTCAGGTTCGGCCTCTACTGATGTATCCATAGGAGTGGAGGCGATCTCTGCGGGAGTACTTTCCATAGCAGCCTCCTGTACTTGTTCTGTTACCTTTGGCTGTTCCTCTGCGGGAGCTTCGGTTTGCTTCTTCTTTTTGAGGTAGCCGTAGAGGTCACGGCGGTCATGGCTGTACACGGCAGTACTGGATAGGTCCTGGTCTATGAACTTGCCTGCCTGCTGGTCTCGCTTCAGTGCCAGCAGCCTGGCCGGCTGAAAGTACGGAAACTGTTCCTTGATCTTCTCCAGTTCATCCTGAGAGAGGCCGAGGAGACGCTGAGGCGTTTTATGTATGCGCGACTTTGACACTACTGTAATATTAAAAAATCTGCTTCGCTTTTACCACTTGACCAGTGCCTTATTGAATATATCGTCTACCAGCTGCTTGGTGATATCATTGATCAGCTGGTCCTGTACATCATTCAGATTGGTCGTGCCCGGCACATCTGCAAATCTGCTGAAGGTCTCCGGCGTCTTCCAGCTGTCTTTAGGGTATTTCTTGTTGATATAGGTCATCTGCACGGTGATGGTGAGCCTATTCACACCGGACTGTACCTGCGCCGTAGGAGCCTGTGAGGAGAAGGTATAGGACGTGACAGAACCTTTGAAAACCAGGTCGCCATCTGTATTGACCTGCGTGAGGCTGGCCTCGGTGACAAACTTCTGCTTCAGCTTATCGGTCAGCGTCTGATTGAGCGAGACCGGGCCGTTTGCTGCCAGGTTTCTGATAGTCTCTACCGTCACGGTCTTGACATCAGCCGGCACAGAGGCACCGGTAAAGGAGTAGACCTTGCAACCTGATAGAGGCAGGAGCAAACCTATCAGACAAAAAACGGCTATGACAAACTTTCCACTCTTCATTATTCGCTATTCGTTATTCTCTATTTCTCCAGATCGTACTCCTTGATCTTGCGGTACAGTGTGCGCTCTGAGATACCCAGGTCAGCTGCCGCATCACGGCGACGATTACGGTGTTTTTTCAGCGCCTTGGTGATCAGTTCTTTTTCCTTGTCTGCCAGTGAGAGTGATTCTTCTATCGTCTCATGTGCATCGTAGTTGGGGCTATTGATCACATAGCTCGGCTCCTCGTGTACCGGCTGTGCAGGCATCACAGCAGGCACATTGGCCACCGGCTGTATGTAGGAGGAGGTGCCATTAAATACCGGATGCTCCATGCGCTCCATCTGTGGCGGCATAGCCATGCCCCCGCCATGCTGTGTAGCATCAAAGACAAATTGCTTCAGGTCATTGAGATCCTTCTTCAGGTCAAAGATGAGCTTGTAGAGTATCTCGCGCTCAGACATATTGCCACTGGCCTCAGAGATGTGATCCTTTACCACCGGCAGTCTGTTGTGCGTAATGTCAGGGACGATCTGTATCAGCTCCTGTGCGCTAATATCCTTGTCTATAGAGAGGATGGATACCTGCTCAGCTACGTTTTTGAGCTGGCGTACATTGCCGGGCCATGGGTATTTCAGGATCAGTTGGCGGGCCTCTTCGGTCAGCTTCACCGGTACCATTTTCATCCTTTCGGCAAAGTCAATGCAGAACTTGCGGAAAATAAGGTAGATGTCCTCCCCACGCTCGCGCAGTGGTGGTATGTAGATAGGCACGGTGCTTAGGCGGTAGTATAGATCCTCACGGAATTTGCCGGTACGGACAGCGTCTTGCAGGTTGACATTGGTAGCGGCCACTACGCGTACATCAGTCTTGGTGGTCTTGGATGAACCTACACGGATATACTCGCCCGTCTCCAGCACGCGGAGGAGACGAGCCTGTGTGCCCAGCGGCAGCTCACCCACCTCATCGAGAAAGATGGTGCCACCATTCACCGTCTCAAAGTATCCCTTACGTGCATCATGCGCACCGGTGAAGGAGCCCTTCTCGTGACCGAATAGCTCCGAATCGATAGTGCCCTCCGGTATTGCGCCACAGTTGACAGCTATGAAGGGGTTATGTTTGCGTGTGCCGAGCTGGTGTATGATGTGGGAGAAAACCTCCTTGCCCACGCCGCTCTCACCGGTGATGAGCACTGTCAGGCTGGTGCCTGCTACGCGCTCTGCTATACTGATGGCATGATTGAGCAAGGGTGAGTTGCCTATGATGCCAAAGCGGTTTTTGATTGATTGAATTTCCATTTATCTGAGACTTGAGATGTGAGACTTGAGACACGAGATAGTGCCTTGTCTGCTTTGTCGACTGTCGACGGTCCACTGTCAACTAGACGGCGATATTGTTTGTATTTTCTAACTACTTAATACTAGCTACTTACTGCCTATTACCCTCTACCACTTCTCCGATCAGTGTACCTGACGTACAGTCTGTGACTTTAGCATAGACGTACTGACCCATCTGCAAATTGCCTTTGGGCACGATCACTACTTTATTATGTGTATTGCGGCCATAGTAGTGCTGGTCACTTTTGCTGGATACGCCTTCTATCAGTATCTCATAGGTCTGGCCGAGGTTCTCCTGATTGCGCAGGAGCGTGTGGCCACGGTGCATGGCTACTACCTCCTGCAGGCGCCGCAGCTTTACATCTTCTGCTATATCGTCAGGGTATTTCTTCGCTGCAGTTGTGCCGGGGCGCTCATTATACGCATACATATACGCCAGCTCAAACTTGACCTCGTCCATCAGGCTCAGTGTGTCCTGATGCTCCTCCTCGGTCTCTGAGCAGAAGCCTACGATGATATCTGTAGAAATAGCCGCCTCCGGCACGATGCGCCTCACTGCAGCTATACGGTCCAGATACCACTCACGCGTATAGGTGCGGTTCATCAGGTCGAGGATGCGCGTATTGCCACTCTGCACGGGCAGGTGCACATACTTACAGATGTTCGGATACTTGGCCATGGCGTGCAGTACGTCATCGCTCATATCCTTAGGGTGCGAGGTGGAGAAGCGGACGCGCAGGTCCGGTGCTATCTCAGCCACCATGATCATCAGCTCTGCGAAGTTGACCACATGGTCCTCATACTTGGCATTTACCAGCTTTTTGCCTGTCAGCTTGCTATCGTCTGAGTAGCGGTAGCTGTCTACATTCTGACCGAGCAGGGTCACCTCGCGGTAGCCATTATCATACAGCTGAGTAGCCTCCTCTACTATGGTGCGCCAATCACGGGACCGCTCACGACCACGGGTGTGAGGCACCACACAGAAGGAGCACATATTATCACAACCACGGGTAATGGATACAAAGGCAGTCACCCCATTAGAGTTGAGCCTGACAGGATTGATCTCTGCATAGGTCTCCTCACGGGAGAGGAGGACATTGACCGCCTTTTGGCCAGTCTCAGCCTCCAGCACGAGATCCGGGAGGCTGCGGTAGGCATCAGGACCGGCTACGATGTCAAGTATCTTTTCCTCTATGAGCAGCTTCTCTTTCAGGCGCTCTGCCATGCAGCCGAGTATGCCTACGAGTGCACCTTTCTTGCGTTTCTTTACAGAGTTGAAGTGCTGGAGCCTGTGGCGGA
>CAZNDJ010000063.1:0-20419 GCA_964571705.1 uncultured Chitinophagaceae bacterium | reverse complement strand
GCAGCGCACATTCCTGTATCGTGTCTGGCAGCGGGATCGCCTGTTGGCTAGCTTCTTTGTGCTATTCGTACTTGGCCAGCTTTTCTTTACCTATAAGGGTGTAGAGAATACACCATTCTTTCACTTCGGCATGTACTCAGCCCCACATCATACGCATCCCTCCTACTCAGTTTACCGTGTAGAGGTCGGTCACCACCCTGTCCTGTCAGGTAGTTTTGCTGAGCAGCAGCGTGAGGTAGTGTACAATACCCTTGCAGCCTACGACGGACTGCAGCAGCTGCAGTGGCAGGATTCGCTGGACCGGGTGATCACTCACCGCTTTGGCGGCACCACGGCAGAGCGGCTCCGCTCAGCTCTTCTGAACAACTCCAGGATGGACACCCCATACCAGAAATGGCTTTTCTCCTATATAGCTGATATGCGCATGATAGAGGAGCCCACCATCACTGCATCCCGCGCCACTGTCAGCTACCGGCAGGATGGGACAGTACATACCGATAGTACACACACCTTATTTACACTGCGAAATGACTAGTACCACACAGGCACAGATAGACCTCCGCGCCCGGTATTTCTACCTGGGCAGTGCAGCCGTGCTGGTACTTGGCTTTATATCTAATGTACTCTTCTCCCAGCTATCTCGCCCGGTACTCATAGATCCGGGCATAGATAATACGTACTGGCTCATGCACTGGCTGGGCATACCGCGGGCGGTGACGCACTCCATCCTCTGGTCGGCAGTACTGGACCTGGTCTTGTTCTTCTCCGCGTTGGCGGCGGCGGCTATCTCACGCCGGCGGGTTTATGCCATCATATTCTCAGTGCTGATCTTCACCTGGCATATCACACTATCCACTTATTCCATACACCACTATCATAGTCTCCTGGGCCTGCTCATTCTCAGCGTGCCATTCTGGTGCGGAGCGGGTGAGCGCTTTACCTATATCTGGGAGGCCGCACGGTACTATTTCTTCTTCATGTTTGCCTCCGCAGGCCTGTGGAAGCTGACCCGCGGTGCCATTTTTGACCCGCAGCAGATGGTCAACATCCTGAAGGCTCAGCACGCACAATACCTTTATGATTACCCGGACGGCCTCTTCGCACCATTATACACTTATCTCATATCTCACAGCTCATTTTCTGCTGGCTTGCTCATCAGCATGATGCTCATCCAGCTCAGCTTTCTGGGCGGTTTTTTCACGCGGAGGTTTGACCGTATTTACCTCTACGTCTTTATCTTCTTTATAGTCATGAACTACATCATCATGCACATCAGCTCCTTGCCGCTACTGATGTTTGCGCTAGTACTGGTCGATTGGGACAAGATCGCTGAAAAACAATCTGCATAATTCCCGCTTCGTTGACGGTCGACCTTGACTGTGGACAGGTCGTTCACGGTCGTCATTCCGCTATTATCTGTCATCCATCACCTCTTGCCATCTTCAAAATTCGCTCTATCTTGCATCCACAAAAATCGATAATATGCAATATGATCTTTTAGTATTGGGCAGTGGACCGGGTGGCTATGTGGCAGCGATCAGGGCATCGCAGCTGGGCATGAAAGTAGGCGTGGTAGAGCGCGAAAACCTCGGCGGCATCTGCCTCAACTGGGGCTGTATCCCTACCAAGGCCCTCCTCAAGAGCGCACAGGTATTTGACTATATATCTCATGCTGCCGACTATGGCATCACTGTGGGCAATGCCAAGACAGACTTCCCTGCTATCATCAAGCGTAGCCGTGGCGTAGCAGAGGGCATGAGCAAGGGCATCCAGTTCCTCTTTAAGAAGAATAAGATAGACGCTATCATGGGCAATGGCGTGCTGAAAAAAGGAGGCAAAATAGAAGTGACTGACGCCTCCGGCAAGAAGGCCGAGCATACTGCCAAGCACATCATCATAGCCACCGGTGGCCGCAGCCGCGAGCTGCCAAATGTGAAGCAGGATGGCAAGAAGATATTTGGCTACCGCGAGGCTATGAACCTCCCGTCTCAGCCGGCATCACTGGTAGTGATGGGCTCGGGTGCCATCGGTATGGAGTTCGCCTACTTTTACGCTACACTCGGCACCAAGGTGACCGTGGTAGAGTTTATGGATCGCATCCTGCCGCGTGAGGACGAGGACGTGTCAAAGGAGATGCTAAAGATCATGAAGAAGAAGGGCATCGAGTTTATGGTGGGCACCTCTGTAGAGGCCGTAGATACCAAGGGCAAAGGCTGTGTGGTATCTACCAAGGATAAAGCAGGCGCTACCGGCAAGATAGAGTGCGACGCCGTACTCTCCGCCGTAGGCATCTCTACCAATCTGGAAGGCATCGGCCTGGAGGACGTGGGCATCAAGACTGACAAGGGCATCATCGTCACAGATGATTTCTATGCTACCAATGTACCGGGCTACTACGCCATAGGCGATGTGGTAAAGGGTCCTGCCCTCGCCCACGTAGCCAGCGCAGAAGGTATCACCTGCGTGGAGAAAATAGCAGGTGTACACACCGACGCCATAGACTACAATAACATACCGGGCTGTACCTACACCTGGCCAGAAGTTGCCTCTGTAGGCTACACCGAGGCGGAGGCCAAGGCAAAGGGCTATGAGATCAAGGTGGGCAAGTTCCCATTCTCTGCCTCAGGCAAGGCGTCAGCAGCAGGTGCCAAGGATGGCTTTGTCAAGGTGATCTTTGACGCCAAGTATGGCGAGTGGCTGGGCGCCCACATGGTAGGTGCCAACGTGACCGAGATGATAGCCGAGGTAGTGGCAGCCCGCAGGCTGGAGACCACCGGCCACGAGATCATCAAGTCGATCCACCCGCACCCTACCATGAGCGAGGCAGTGATGGAGGCCACCGCTGCCGCATTTGGTGAGGTCATACATTTGTAAATTCGGAGCAAAAACCTATATTTGCGCTCCCTCTGGCGAGATAGCTCAGCTGGTTAGAGCGCAGCACTCATAATGCTGAGGTCGAGGGTTCGAGCCCCCCTCTCGCTACGATAGAGAAGCCACCTTTTAGGTGGCTTTTTTGTTTTACATCGGGGGATACCAGAAAACAATTCGTTTACACATACTTAAAAACACCCGCTTCCGTTTTATACCTGATCTGCCTATCTTACCTCCATGCGCCCGCGCCTGATATCCTTTGCGAAATATACTGCTCTCACAGGCGTCTCCCTGTTACTGCTTTTCCTCCTGCTCAATCTGTTCTTTCCCCTGCACGATAATATCCAGTACTCTACCGTAGTCACAGATAAGAAAGGCAACGTGCTCCACGCCTTCCTCACACCAGACCAGAAGTGGCGCATGAAGACAGAGCTACGCGAGATATCTCCCACGCTCAAAAAAACACTCGTCTACAAAGAGGACAAGTTCTTCTACTATCATCCCGGTGTGAATCCTATAGCCATAGGCCGTGCGGCATTCATGAATCTCTTTCACCTCAAGCGGACCTCCGGCGCCTCTACCATCACCATGCAGGTGGCACGCATGATGGAGCCGCGCCATCGCACCTATGTGAGCAAGGTGATCGAGATGTTCCGCGCCTTTCAGCTGGAGTGGCGCTACAGCAAGGACGAAATATTACAATTGTATTTTAACCTCGTACCCTATGGCAGCAATATAGAGGGTGTTAAGTCGGCATCCATCCTTTTCTTTCAGAAGCCACCGCAGAAGCTGAGCTTGGCCGAGGTCACAGCCTTGAGTATCGTGCCCAACCGTCCCTCCTCCCTGCGCATGGGTGGCCACAATGATGTGATCGTGCAGGAGCGCAATAAATGGCTGAAGCGATTCGAAGATGATGGCCTCTTCCCTCACAAGGATGTGGCAGATGCCATGGATGAGCCGCTCACAGTCTCACGGCATAGCTCGCCGGCCTATGCCCCGCATCTGTCCCTGCGTATGAAGCGGGAGTACAAGGACAACGTCCAGACCACACTCGATCTCAATATGCAGATGAAGGTAGAAAAGCTCGTAGCAGACTACTCTCAGACGCAGCAGATCCGCGGCATCAAAAACGCCGCCGTGATAGTGATAGACAACCGCTCTCATGAGGTAGTAGCCTACGTAGGCTCTGCCGACTGGCACAGTACCGCCGATGGCGGCCAGGTAGATGGCATCCGTGCCATACGCCAGCCCGGCAGCACGCTAAAGCCGCTCCTCTACGGCCTCTGCATAGACAAGGGCATGATCACCCCCAAAACGGTGATGTATGACGTGCCGATCAATATCGGCGGCTACACACCTGAGAACTTTGACCAGAAGTTTAACGGCTATGTGACCATGGAGTACGCCCTGGCCAACTCGCTCAATATACCCGCTGTAAAATGCCTCAATGAGCTGGGCAAAGAACGCCTGATAGGCAAACTCATAGAGACAGATTTCAAACAGGTAAAAAAAGACCAGAATAAACTCGGCCTGTCTGTGATACTCGGTGGCTGTGGTGTCACGCTGGAGGAGATGGCTGCGCTATATGCTTCATTCGGCTGCGGGGGCATCTACTACAAGCCCATTTACATCAAAGGCGACACCGTCAGCAAACACCTCCAGCTCCTCTCGCCTTCGGCCAACTTTATGATCAATGAGATCCTCTCCAATCCTGCCCGCCCCGAGCTACCCTTTAGCTGGGAGAGCAGTGAGCACACTCCTCGTATAGCGTGGAAGACCGGCACCAGCTACGGCCGCAAAGATGCCTGGAGCATTGGCTTCAATCATGACTATACGGTAGCCGTCTGGCTAGGCAACTTCTCCGGGCAGGGTGTATCTGACCTGAGCGGAGCCAATACAGCCACTCCTCTCCTTTTCAAAATATTCAACAGCATAGACTACAACTCTACGCAGGACTGGTACCGCATGCCAAAGGCCTGCGGCATCCGCCTCGTTTGCACAGAGACAGGCATGCTGCCGGGAGATAAGTGTACCAATACGCAGATGGACTACTTCATACCCGGCATCTCGCCCAATAAGGTTTGCGACAACTATCAGGAGATAGCAGTAGATCCCAAGGAGCAGATCTCCTACTGCCGCTACTGTATGCCGGATAATGGCTACAAGAAAAAACACTACCGCATCGTACCACCGGAGATGCAGCGCTTCTTTGAGGATAAGCGGGTAGACTATGAGCACGTGCCACCGCACAATCCGGAGTGTGACCGCGTGTTCCGCGCAGATGCCCCGCGCATCTCCTACCCTGTCAATGGCATTGAGTACTTCATAGACAAAAACAATCCAGAGCCGCTCCAGCTGATCTGCCAGGTGACCAATGATGTAAAGGACGTCTACTGGTACGTCAATGACAAATTTTACCGCAAGGCTCCGGCCCGCGAGAAAATATTCGTAGTGCCATCTGAGGGCAATGTAAAGCTATCCTGCACGGACGACAAGGGCCGCAACAGCAACATCCGCATCAAAGTGCGCTATGTAAAGATCTGATCCGCGCTGCGCCAATGGGCAAAATAAGAAATCCCGCCCCCTTGCCGGGAGCGGGATAAACAAAACTCAACTCACTTTACGGTTGAATCAAGCCTTGCCTGCATTTACTACTTCTTGCTAAAGGTGGTCGCTATCTGACGACCAGATCGGGTATAGAGACGGATAGTATACAGTCCAGTGCTGAGATCAGCTATGCGTATCTGCGTGGTATCGCCTGGCAGCTGGCGTATGCGCTCGCCCAGCATGTTATATATCTCTATAGTGATGATCGCCTCATCGCAGCGAATATGGAGCTGTTCACTGGCAGGGTTTGGATATACTACTGTAGAGACACCATCTGCCTCCTCTATACCTACCTGCGTCAGCGTCACAGGTGGGCTCACGCCTACACAGTTTACTCCCGAGCGGGTCACTGCTACAGTATAGGTTCCATTCTCCGTAGCAGTATAGGTAGATGTGTTGGCGCCGGATATCTCATTGCCGTTTAGCAGCCACTGATAAGTGTCGTAGCCCTGGGTAGCCAGCTCAGATCCGGTAGCTACTATGGTCGGTGTAGGATAGCTAAAGATACCTACGCTTGCGGTAGTGTCATCTTTCACCCCGCAGCTGCTGGTGATGGTCACTGTGAAATCATGCATCATGGCAGGTGCAGGTACTACCTGTAGCACAGCGCTGGTTCCATCTGGTATAGCTACGCCATTGTCCTTCCACTCATACATGAGATTATTGCCTATAGCTGTCACGCTCAGGTGGATCGTATCACCCAGGCAGGCTATAGCAGGACTGGCAGTAGCGGGCTGAGTGATATTGGCACCGAGTCCTGTATTGTAGATATCAGACACCTCCTGTGCTGTGATCGCCCTGTTGTATAGTAGCAGATCATCCATGGAAAAACCGGAATATTCTCCGCCGAATGGAGAGTGTCCCATGCGGCTCACAGACGGCTGCGGTACAGTATTCAGGAAAAACTGACTAGCCGAATTAGCCATCACACCATTGATATATATTGTGCCAGTGCCTTGCCCACATGTCAGCACCACATGGGTCCAGTCACCGCTGTATGGACGCGATGCAGCGAGGTTGGTACTACCACCGCTGACCACAATCTCACCATTATCCCACACCAGACCCACAAATCCGGCCAGGGTACCATAGTTGAAAAGTGAATGCGTTGTATTCTGTTCGCTCCTGTACCAGAAAGCTATAGTCACCGGCGCTGAGCCGGCAGGCAGACCAGGTATCACGTCTTGAGGAAAGGTAAACGCTGTAGCACTGAGGCTCTGAGCCGTATTGGGAACACCGCAGCGGTTGGCTACGTAGTGCCCGGTGCCACTCCTCAGGGTATCTGTGCCAGAGGCATCGATCAGCGTACTGTCAAAGGTATAATGATGAAGCAGGCCAGTGACAGGTATCTGCGCATGCAGCATACAGGAGAAGCAGAGTAGTAAGAGTGTCGATAGTTTTTTCATTTGAGAATTGATTTTTGTTTAGCGCAAAGGAATGGAGATGGCAGGTCTTGTTTCCGCTCACCTTGTGAATCGCACTGTGCAGCTTGTGAATCGCAAAAAGAGTTGGCGGGCAACAAGTATCTTTGCCGCCATTGACAAGCTCTAACCATCTACACCTGATGACCGACCACCACACTATAGATACCTGGCTGAAAGAAATAGCCGAGCTACAGCACAGTGACCCAGAGGCAGCCTTTGTCAGAAATGAGGCGGTGCTGGAGGCTGCCCAGGCTATGCGCTATGAGGCAGGATACGGCCTCGCGCTCAATAATAAAGGCAACTATTATTTCTGGAGGGATGAAAGTGATAGTGCACTCGAGTGGTACATAGAAGCAGACCGCATTCTGTCCCAGAGTACTGATTGGGAAAACCGCCTTATCGCCAAGACCAATATTGCCATGGTCTACAGCAAAATAGGCGAGCCCGCCAGGGCGCTGGAGGTGTACCAAGAGACAGAGGCAGAGATGCAAAACCAGCCTGTCAGTATCAAACACGCACAGGTGTACCTCAACATAGACGTCGTACTACTGGCGCTGGGCCGCTATGATGAGGCCAGAAGCTATGCGACACGCGCCTACGAGATAGCAAAGCAGTTAGGACATCCCTTTGGGATCAGTCTCTCCGCCAATCATATAGCCGGCTGCTGTATAGAGCTGGGAGATGCTATCACTGCCCGGCAGTATATAGACGAGTGCTTTGCCATAGACCAGCGTGAGGGTTTTCAGCAGCAGCTGTGCATGGATTATTTCCGCGCAGCGGTGATAGCCAATATGCAGCAGCAATACAACGACTGTATCTCCTACAGCCGGGATGGCCTGGCACTCCTGGACCAGACACCCAATGCCGAGATATGCAACGGCATCCTCGCCGCCCTCGCTAAAGCTTACGAAGCCACAGGGCAATATGAAGCCGCACTACGTGTACAAAAGACCCTGATGGAAGAAAAACTAGCCTACGCCTCTGTAGACAAAGCAAAGGCAATAGTAAGCATGAACCGCAAATACAACGTAGAGAAGAAAGAGGCTCAGCTACAGGAGATCCGACTGCAAAAGCTCGATGCCGAGCTCAAGGCTATAAAGAGCCAGATGAACCCTCATTTTGCATTCAATACGCTAAAGACGATAGACTACCAGCTGGAGAGCGGCCATATAGCTGAGGCCCGGCAGTCATTAGCTTCATTCGCACAGCTCATGCGCACCACGCTGGAGATGAGCAGTAGTGAGCACACGACTGTAGCAGACGAAGTACTCCTGCTGGAAAACTACATACGCCTGGAGCAGACCGCGTTGGGCGATTCGTTCCGATACAGCATAGAGGTAGACCCGGCTATAGACCCCGGCTATGAGCGCGTGCCCAGCATCTTTGTCCAGCCCATCGTAGAGAATGCCATCAAGCACGGTCTGCGGCACAGTACAGGTGCCAGAGAGCTGCGTATCACTTTTGGCATGGACGGAGACAGTATGATGGTGACGGTGGCGGACAATGGTATAGGCCGCGCTGCCAGTGCTGCGATCAATAGATTCCGTACTGGCCACAGCTCCTACGCAGGTGATGCGATGCAGCGGCGCGTATCTTTTCTAAATGAGAAAGCCGGGTACGAAAAATATATGCTGCAAATAGCCGACCTGCCGCAAGGCACCTGTGTGACACTGCGCAGCAGGCCTGAGGCATCATAGCCGGATCTGCTGCCAGAGGGCTATAAACTCTTCTTTGCGATCACGGGCTACAGGTACTGTAGAGCCGTCTTTCATGATCAGCTCACCGCCCTGGGCGGTGACGTACTCCTTCACCTCTTGCAGATTGACCATATATGACCGGTGACAGCGAAAAAACTGAGGCTTGGGCAGCATGGTGTCAAAATCCTTGAGCGGGCGCGATACTGTCAGTACCCCTGCGGCCCGGCGCTTGATATCGGTGTAGACATTATCGGCGCGCAGATATACTATATCCGCTAAGTCTACGAAGCTGACTCCGCCGGCATAAGGTATGGCAATACGAGACTGCTGCTGCTCTGCCAGGTGCTGCCTCAGCAGCTCAGAGCGCTCGCGCGGAGCATAGTTTTGCTTCCTGCGCACCTTGCCTATAGCCTCGCGCAGCAGCCCCTCCTCTACCGGCTTTAGCAGATAGTCTATGGCCGATAGGCGAAAGGCCCGGACAGCAAACTCACTATACGATGTAGTAAAGATCAGCTCAAAGGTCACATCTCCGGCATTGAAGAAATCGAGCAGCTGCAGGCCACTGATACCCGGCATCTCTATATCTGTGAAAACCACATCAGGCCGGTGGGCATGGATAGCCCGGACAGCATCAGCCACATCACTACAGATAGCCACGATCTGCAGGTCAGGGCCATAGGCCGCCAGCAGTCCGGACAGGCGCTGCCTGTCACCTGCATCATCATCTATCAATACTACCTTGAGCATATACGTAGCCAAAAATAAAACACGCCCTATCAAATCAAAACATGAATGATGGATACGTCGCAAATAAAGTAGGGACAGGTCTCGCCCTGTCCCTACTCACATGATGTCTTATTTACCGATAGTGCTCTACACGACCGAAATCCGAAATCGCTAATCCAGACTCTTTACGACCCTTCAGTCGGCTCTTCTTCTACAGCCTTCTTCTTAGGCCATATCTTGCCCCACTGGTATGTGAGCTGTACCGTCAGGCTGGCAGGAGCCTCGACATAGCCCGGGCGCAGTACGTAGCCACGGTCAGTGATATTCTTTGCGATCACAGTCGCTGTCAGGCGGTCCTTCCAGTTGTAGCCGATACGTGCATCTACTATGAAGTTACCCTTAGGGTTAGCCTGGTTATACCAGTCCGCTATCTTAGGCAGGGAGGCGATCTGGTCCAGCTGTAGCACCTTGCCGAGATACACACATGTAGCACCTACTATGAATCCCTTATAAGTCGTCTGTATGTCAGCCTTGGCAGAGTGCCTCATACGGTAGTAGAGATACTTCTGAGAGCCAGCTACACTAGGATTGTAGTCCAGATTGCGCGGCACCATATAGTTGTAGCCTATCAGGAAGTTTAGCGGCACGCCAAAGATCTTACCCGTACCGATAGCAGATACCTCTACCCCCCATATCTGCGCGTGTGTGATATTCTGTGCCTGCTGGAAGAGGAAGCTATTCGGATATATTTGCTTGATAGGGTCTGGTACTCGGCTGCGTGGCACATTGCGGAATTCTATCAGGTTATTGTACCTGCTCAGGTAGCCAGCTACATCTGCGTAGAAAACCCAGCGGCTGAACTTCATGCCCTGCTTGATACCCACCTCGGCATTCCAGCCACTCTCAGGCTTCAGGCCCGGGTTAGGTATGGCTATCACACCACTGCGGGGCGTCAGTACAAACTCCTCAGCTATATCTGCAAAACGATAGCCCTGGCCAAAAGATGCACGGAGATAGGTACCTTCAGTCACTTGATAGTTCAGGCCCACATTCACGATCGGCTTCACAGCTGATTTCATCTGATGTGCAGAGTCTTTGCCAGCCAATGTATTGAGGAAGGTCAGGTCATTGATAGCCTTTACTGAGTCCAGCTTATTGTATTCCAGAGAGATGCCTACCTTGACGGTAAATTTGCCACCAAAGCGCTTCTCACCCTGGGCATATACTGCTCCGTAGTGAGCATACTTCCGCCCGAAGGTGTGGCTGTCTATCTTCTTATAGCTATAGCGCACACCGGCAGAGATATCAGCATCCTGCTCCTTAAACCGCTTGGTGTAGACATACTCTGTGTACACCTTGTTAGACTTGCTGCTGTCACCATTAGTACCATAGCTCTGCACATAGTAATAGGAGGTGCGCACTGTATGCTTTCCATCCATCTTGTCACGGTAGGTCAGATAGGGATTGATGTTTACCGCATTAACGCGTACGTAGGCCGGCTGATATGGCACGAGCACCAGGCTATCCTGTGTTGGATTGCGTGGTACGCCATTGATCGAGGTGAGCGTATCATTAAAGCCCGAATAGAGGAAGAAGTCATCATACCTGTTGAAGTAATAGTTGATATTACCACCTACTGTCAGGTTCTGCATATTGTGGGGGATGTAGCGCAGCTTCAGGAAGGTGCGCACCAGCAGGTTCTTATTCTGGATAGTGTAGCCGGCATTAGAGTTCAGCGCACCATCAAAGAGCACATCTACATCTCCATACTTGCGTGCATGTACATAGGCCAGGTTTGCAAAGGCATTCGGCACTGCTGCTTTCCTCTTGCCAAAGTTATTCTTGAAATCCGTCCAGCGCTGACTGTTAAACCAGGTCCAGCTTTTGTCCAGATATGGCAGGTAGCCACCAGAGTTGATGTATATCTTATTAAATGGTTCGTCCTTATGTGCATTGATCGTGCGTACATTCACCATTGCATTCAGCGCCTGGGCACCATACGATACTGTAGCCGGCCCCTTTACGATCTCCATCTGGTCTATGGCCTCTGTGGGCAGGCTCTCCCACCTCACGCTGCCATTCTCCGGGCTCACCAGCGGCACGTCATCCAGCATCACCAGCGTACGGTTGCTCGTCTCAGCAGCAAAGCCGCTACCGCCACGCACACTGATAGTTTTGCCCAGCATATTCACGCCCGGCACTTTGTTCATCGCCTCTGTGATGCCTTGAGCACTGTTGGTGATATTCTGTCCTTTCAGTACTTCTATGGACTGTGTCTGTTCACCTAGCTTTTTCTCTACTTTGTTGCCTGATACGACTACGATATCCAGCTCTCGGCTTTTATCCGTCATCTTGATGTTAACGACCTTAGGCGCATCCTTTACACCTATGATATCCAGCTGGCGCTCCTGGTAGCCTACATAGGTGAAGATCAGCGAAGTGATTACCCCTGGAGTTACCTCTATAGTATAGTTTCCGTCCTCGTCAGTACGTGCACCGTTCGTAGTACCTTTTGCGATGATATTGACACCTATCATTGGCGTACCACCTTTCTCATCGGTCACCACTCCCTTTATGATCGCTTTATTGGCTGTCGGTGCAGCAGCAGGTAATGCTATCACAGGGCTGGCGGCAGGAGTATCGACCACTGGAGCCGCACTGGCCGGGGTATCGGCAGGAGCTGGCCGGGTACTATCCTGCTGTGCAGAAATCCCCTGGCTGGTCATCAAAAAGAATAGAGCGTAAACAAACTTCTTCATTTATCAAGCTTAAGCGAACTAATGATTTTTTTAAACGAATGGAGTAAAGTTACTTTTTTCCTCAAAGTTAGAAAGAAGTTAAGCGGGCAGGTTATTAACATGCTTACCTTCAAATGTGCTGATTCTGCCGACACACCAAAATATAAAAATCTAACAATCAATCAATTAAACATTAAACCAACCTGACGGACACCTCCAAACGGGTCACTTGAGTCCATCCAGAAACCGTCCGGCTACTGTCATATGATGCCTAAGTTTAGCTTTATCCATACCAGCTACCAGTGATGCCATCATACTCATGCGCGGATTGGCAGCGAAGGTCCCCCTGTGCTCGTGTATAAAACGCCAGTAGAGTGCATCCCATATATCGCACCATTCGCCACGGGGATAGTTGCTCATTTTCAGCAGATAATTGCTACCAGATATATAGGGCTTGGTGCTCATCAGTCCGCCGTCGGCATACTGGCTCATGCCATATACATTGGGCACCATGACCCAGTCATAGCTATCTATATACAGCTCCATAAACCACCGGTACACCTCGTCTGTCCGGATGCCGCAGAGCAGCATAAAGTTGCCTAGCACCATGAGGCGCTCTATATGATGCGAGTAGCCCGTATCCAGCAAGCGACCTATAGCCATATCCACAGGTGGCAGGCCGGTAGTGCCTGTATATAGCGCATCAGGCAGCGGCCGGGTATGCACCCAGTGATCGTGCTTGCGCTCGTACACTCCACGCTCTATGTACACAGCACGTATATACTCGCGCCAGCCCAGCACCTGCCGCACGAAGCCCTCCAGTGAGTTGACCGGAACATGATGTGCTGCTGCATATGCTATAGCCCGCTCTATGATATCTGCTGGCTGTAGCAGGCCCACATTCAGCATAGGCGTCAGGATGCCATGAAAGAGCCACCGCTCCGCTCCCACTATGGCATCCTGATAAATACCAAAGTAAGTGAACCGCTCTCTTAGAAAGGTATCCAGCCATTGTTCCGCATCTGTGTGTGTCACTGGGTACCATATCCGGTCTATACTGCCAGGATTGTCGGCGAAGTGCTCCTGTACATATGCCCTTGCCCCTGAGATGTAGATATTATCTCCTGCTACAGGCAGAGATGGTATCACCGTACCTTTGGGGAGCTTCTTCCGGTTCTCACTATCATAGGTCCATTTGCCGCCTAGAGGTTTGCCACCATCCAGCATGATGTCATACTTCTTGCGCAGGTGTATATAGTAGTCTGTGAGAAAGTACTTATGCTCCTCAAAGTAGGCTTTGTTATCGGCCTGGCTGTGGATGAAGTTTGGACTCTCTGACACGACCAGCTTCACACCATGCCCGGCGGCAAAACGGTGAAGCCTGCGCTCCAGCAGGTAGTCTGTAGTATCAGCATAGTGGCATACCTGTACGCCATGTGCAGCCAGCCTTTCAAAAAGGATATCCAATGAAATCAGCCTGTCATGGCAATCAATATAGGTCACGCTATAGCCCTGCTGCTCCAGATAGTCCGCGTAGTACTTCATACTGGCCCGGTGCAGCAGCAGTTTCTGCTGGTGAAAGGGATACTGGAGAAAGTACAAGTGATCCTCCAGGATGTATACAGGCCTGCCCTTGGCCAGAGACGGATGATGCTTGTAGAGCTGATGGGGAAAGATAATAGTGACTGACGACATAACAGGATAACCATATACAGCATAAAAGGTTTGGCCGGTGATTTGCTTATCTTTGAGGCAATGAGGTCAAAAGGCTATATCAAAACTATAGCAGCCGGCTTGTTAGCTGCAGGGCTGATGGCATTCAGCAGCGGCACAGCGCGGCGCACACTCGTAGTGCGTGAGTGGATGTCTGATGCCTACTATCAGATACGCCCTACCTTCTTCACCTATGATGCACAGGGGCGCCTGATCCGCACGGAGTCGCAAAACCCCGACACCTTTGTAGTGACCAATACCTACACGCCCAATAGCATCATATCAGTCACTCAGATCAGCAGCTCGCCGCGCCTCGATACCATCGTCTACCAGCTCAATGCTACAGGCCTGATCATAGCAGACAATCACGGCAATCACTATACCTACAATAGCGATGGCAAACTGATCAAAGGCGCGCTGGATGATACCTATACATGGGATGGCGGTGACATGGCCACACATACCTATACCAATGGCAACGGCACTCATGTCATAGCCTACGTTTATACCAATATCGCCGATACACGCGACTATGGAGATGCTGCCTGGGGCTTCCGCTCTGAGCACCTCGTACTGTCTGAATCAGACCCACCTAATACTATTATACACAAATATCTATTTGACGATCAGGGACGTGTGACCACTGACAGTGCCGGGGCCAATATCTATCACTATTTCTATCAGTGATCGTTCGCTGAAATTCCCCTTTTCACATTACGATAAATTTCATTTTATCGCTTAGGTGTACTATTTTAAAGTTCTCTTCATACACCTAAACCATTCCCATGAAAAAAATCCTTACGCCGCTATTATTGTTTTTCATCTCAATAGTATCTCTCCATGCTCAGGAGCGCTCCCTCTGTGTAGACGACTCCCTGCGGCTCACTACAGGCTACGACCGCTATGCACATGCACTCATAGCCAATGGGCAGCCTGATCCAAACTGGACCGTACTGTCTGGGCCCGGTGCATCGCAGCTCAGCTTTCCTTCACCTGCCTTTGTAGTACCGCAGTACTCAGGCTGGCACTACACGCTGCCCGGCTCCACCTGGCTCTCGCCTTTCGGCTACGCTGCCTATGGTACAAACAACTTTGATACACCATACGTATTCCGTTATTCATTCTGCCTGGCACAGCAGACTGTGATCAACCTTTTCATGGAAGCACTGGATGATGATGTCATAGCCGTTTATCTCGATGGCAACTATATTGACACTGTAGATATGGGCTACAATTTCGTCTCGGGCAATCAGGATACTTTCACCACCACGCAGACACTGATGGCCGGCACCCACAATCTCGATGTGCGCCTCTATAATGTGGGCGGCATAGCCATGGGACTGAATGTGCAGGGCTATATCACCAGCCTTTACGGCCTGCAGACTGACACCTGCTGCTTTACCAATGGTAGCTGCAATGGCTCAGTATACCGCGATCATAACGGAGATAGCCAGCGCGATCCGGGTACTGGAAGTACTCCGACAGATGAGGGCCTGCCGGGATGGAAAGTAGAACTGACCGATGGCAGCAATGTTTTCACAAAGACCACAGACATACACGGAGATTATAGCTTTATGAATATCGCTCCGGGCAGCTACAATCTGCAAGTCAGCAATCCATCCGGTGTGTACTATAGCTCTACTCCTGTCACTATAGGCAAACACACGGTCTCTCTCAAGAACCTCCCGGTGAGCAATGCTGCATCTACTGCGATCAGTGATGTAGCCGCAGACGGCACTTTCATCAAAGTGTATCCTAACCCATCTACCACACTGGTCAATATGGACTACTACCTGTCTGACGCTGCGCCGGTCACGCTTCACATAGAGAATATGGAAGGCCAGACCGTGCTGCAGGTGCTGGATGGCGCCAATAAAAATCCGGGCACCTACCACCAGACCATCAATGTATCTCAGCTACCTGCCGGTGTCTATATCTACGAGCTCAATGCAGACCGTATGTACAGAGGCAGGTTCATCAAAAAATAAGCAAGGGCACCCGACCATAGCTTCATGAGCGGCACGTTTACTTTCACCGGTGAGCGTGCCGCTTCTCTTTTCTATCTTTTAACAAGCCCATTCAAACCCGCACCAGCAAATGGTTTGAGACACCATTGACACTTAATGCTTAAAATTATTTTCACCGAAAAGTTGGAAAATAAAATCCGCTGCCTATACTTTTGCATCGTGTTCTTTAAATAACGCTTATTCAGAAAGACCGAGGGACTGGCCCGATGACGTCTTGACAACCTCTCCCTGCCACAAGCAGGGAAAAGGTGCCAACTCCATCCTGACTATATCGTCAGGAGCAGATAAGTGTAGATAGTTTGACATTAATATTTCACGATATTAAAGAAGCCTTCTACGATCTGTGTGGAAGGCTTTTTTATTTTATGCCTGTAGCAAATGCATGTGCTACTGGTATGACATAAGAAGCAGTCCCCGCAGTCTTTCCGAGTAAGCCGCATTTAGGAAACCCCATTTTCTAATCATCAAAATCAGAAAGACAATGTCAACACAAACACAGATCATCCACAGCATACCCGTAGACCCACTGACCGGCTCCATCAGCGTGCCGATCTACCAGACCTCCACCTTCGTACAGGAAGCACCCGGCGTACACAAAGGCTACGACTACGCACGCAGCAATAACCCCACACGCAAAGCCCTGGAGGATGTGATTGCACAGCTCGAAAAAGGTACAAACGGTTACGCCTTTGCAAGCGGCCTCGCAGCAATAGATGCCGTAGTGAAGCTCCTCTCTGCCGGTGATGAGATCATAGCAGTAGATGACATCTACGGCGGCGCATTTCGTCTCTTCACACACATCTACCAGAAGTTTGGTATCAGCATCAAATACGTAGACGCCACCGACCACCGCAATGTAGCAGACGCCATCACACCAGCTACCAAACTCATCTGGATAGAAAGCCCTACCAATCCGACACTCAAGATCGCCGACATAGCAGAGATAGCTACGATAGCGAAAGCAAACAAAGTCCTGCTCTGCGTAGACAATACCTTCGCCTCGCCAGCCTCTCAGAAGCCTATCACCCTCGGTGCAGACATCGTGGTACACAGCGGCACGAAATACCTCGGCGGCCATAGTGACCTGATAGCAGGTCTCGTAGTCACTGCCACGCAGGAACTGGGCGATAAGATCAAGTTCATACAAAATGCATCGGGCGCTATACTGGCACCATTTGACAGCTGGCTGGTCATACGCGGCATCGAGACGCTGGACCTGCGCGTAGCGCGCCATTCACAGAGTGCACAGGCCGTAGCAGAGTACCTGCAGGGCGAGGACCTCGTGGGCAACATCTACTACCCCGGCCTCCCCTCTCACCCCAACTACGCCGTAGCCGCAAAGCAACAGAAGTACACCGGCGGCATCATCTCCTTTGACCTCAAAGTAGACGACAAAGGACTCGCCTCTCAGATCGTGAGCAGTACGAAGTATTTCAAACTGGCCGAAAGCCTCGGCGGCGTCAAGAGCCTCTGCTGTCTCCCCTGCGAGATGACACATAAGTCCATACCACAAGAAAAGCGCTACGAAGCCGGCGTGAAAGACAGCCTCATCCGCCTCTCCGTAGGGCTGGAAGATGCAGCCGACCTCATCGAAGACCTGAAACAAGCCTTCGCCACAGCCCAGCAAAAGCTAGCAGTCTCCGTATTGTCTTGATTCTTGGTTCCTGAATCTTAACTCTACCTCTCATGTCTCAAATCTCATGTCTCACGTCTAAACTTATTTCAATGCAAAGAAAAAAACTAAACATAGGTCTCTTCGGTTTCGGCTGTGTAGGCTATGGCCTCTATCAGGTACTCGAGCGCACACCTACGCTCAATGCCACCATCAAGACCATCTGCGTCAAGGATCGCCATAAGCAGCGCCCCATCACGGCAGACAGATTCACCTTTGACAAACAGGACATCCTCGCCGATCAGGATATCAATGTGATAGTCGAGCTGATAGACAATGCCGATGAAGCATTTGACATCGTATCTGCCGCCCTGCGCTCGGGCCGCGCCGTGGTCACCGCCAATAAGAAAATGATAGCCGAGCACCTCGCAGAGCTCATAGACCTGCAGCGCACCTATGGGGCACCGCTGCTCTATGAGGCCAGTTGCTGTGCCAGCATCCCCATCCTCCGCAATCTGGAGGAATACTATGACAATGACCTGCTGGAAAGCGTAGAGGGCATCGTGAATGGCTCGACCAATTATATCCTGACCAGGATGGCCAGTGATGGACTCAGCTATGACACAGCGCTCAGAGAAGCGCAGGATAAAGGCTACGCCGAGAGCAATCCGCTGCTAGACACCGGCGGCTTTGATGCCAAGTATAAACTGCTCATCCTGGCTGCACATGCCTTTGGCGGCATCCTGAAGCCTGACGAGATATTCAACGCCGGTATAGACCGCATCTCTCCACTGGATCAGCAGTACGCACGTGAGAAGGGCCTCAAGGTAAAGCTACTGGCGAGGGCATTCAAAAAAGAGGATGGCACCGTTTCTGCATTCGTATCCCCGCACTATGTATCTCCCGGAGACAGGCTATATCAGGTAGACGATGTCTACAATGGCGTCACGCTCAAAACTGTCTTCTCAGAGGATCAGTTCTTTTCCGGAAAGGGTGCCGGTGCGTATCCCACAGCCTCCGCCGTTATCAGCGATCTATCTGCGCTGACCTATGATTACAAGTATGAATATAAAAAGGTAAATCACTACGAGCATGTTACATACAATTATGATACGCTACTCAAAGTCTATGCCAGTAGCCCGAGTGACTATCAGGCCGATGTAGCTGCCTACTTTGAGGATGTATGGGAACAATTTTCCAATGGGAAACAGTGCTACAATATCGGCAGCATCACATTGCGAAACTATGCCCGCCTATTTGCAGAGAAGCCGGTATCCCTGATAGTCATAGACCGGTACACCTCCGATGAATCAACGCTGGCCGATGTCGATATCGCGACCCTCGTAGCCACGTCCTGATTTCTTATCTTGCAGCTATGAGCAGATTCAATGGTAAAGTCGCCGTGATCACGGGCGGCGCTGCAGGCATAGGTCGCGCAGCAGTAGAGAAGTTTGCCCGTGAGGGTGCGGCAGTAGCTATTTGGGATGTCAATGAAGTACAAGGCAAAGAGCTGGAGCTGATACTCCTGCACGAGGGCTTTGCGGCGAAATTTACGAAGGTCAATACGGCAAATAATGATGAGGTAGAGGCTGCGGCAAAGGCCGTACTGGCACAGTTTGGCCGGATAGATATACTGGTCAATAATGCTGGTATCACCCGCGATGCCAGTCTGCAGAAGATGACCGCCGAGAGCTGGCAGCAAGTGCTGGACGTCAACCTCACCGGCGTCTTTCACTGTACCAAAGCGGTGACACCAGATATGATAGCCCGCAATAGCGGCGTGATCATCAACACATCCTCTATCGTAGGACTCTACGGCAACTATGGCCAGTCCAACTATGCCGCCACCAAGAGCGGCGTGATAGGCCTGACCAAAACCTGGGCACGCGAGTTGGGCAAGCACAATATCCGCGTGAACGCCGTAGCACCCGGCTTTATAGCCACAGACATGATCAATACGATACCGGAGAAAGTCATCACCTCCATGCAGGAGAAAGTACCACTGCGCCGCTTAGGCACACCGGAAGATGTAGCGAATCTCTACGCCTTTCTGGCAAGTGATGAATCGGCCTTTATATCCGGTACGGTGATCAGTGTGGATGGGGGATTGACGATATGAGGATAGGATGCTAATCTAATAGTGCACCATGCAGTACCTCGTAGATCCGCATTTCATCAGAGGTCAATTTAAATGCTACTATCCACTTACCATTATAGACGATACAACTATATCCTCTGAAAGCAAGAGACAGATTCCGGCATAAAGAATAACTAACATGAGATTTGGCGTAGCCACTTATGTGATCCAGGAATTTATGTATCCAGCGCTCTCCAGCTCCACTGATATTAAGGTCATCGATTATTTCTGCCAAGTCGTAGAGTTGAGCTTTTGCCCGATCTTCCAGAACTACCGTCATGAAGCCTTTTTGTTCTGATTCCGCTTACGAAGATATTCTGTTATCTCTTCTCGGACTTGCTCTAGTGGCGTAAACTTTTCCTCTCGCTGGCTATCCAGATACTCCTCTAGCTCTTCCCTCGTAGCTGGACGCCCTATACCCAAAACCGCATCTCGGGGTGTAAGTTTTTTATGAGGCTGTTTCATGACAGGAAGATTATAAACATAAAGATACTGACAAATGCAATCTTCGCCAAAACGCCTAACCCACCTTCTTAGTAGCGTGTAGCAGGTATGCCTTGATAAAGTCATCCAGCTCCCCATCTAGTACAGGTTGCACGTTGCCGGTCTCGTAGCCGGAGCGGGTGTCTTTGATGAGCTTGTATGGATGCAGGACATAGTTACGTATCTGGGAGCCCCACTCTATTTTGAGCTTAGTACCTTCTATTTTATCGCGTTCCTCGTTTCGTTTCTCCAGCTCCATTTCGTAGAGTTTGGATTTGAGCATCTGCAGGGCGCGGTCACGGTTGTCATGCTGGGAGCGGGTCACCTGGCAGGTCACCACGATACCTGTCGGGAGGTGCTTCACACGCACCGCCGTTTCCACCT
>CAZNDJ010000062.1:0-20420 GCA_964571705.1 uncultured Chitinophagaceae bacterium | reverse complement strand
CAGACAGTCTTTGCCGCCGAGGAGACCTACAAGGTCCTCCGCGATGAGCAGTCGGATATCATCATGCACGCCGAGATCATGACCGGTGGCAGCACCATCATGCTGGCAGACGCTACCGACCAGTACCCGCCGCGCACAGCCGGCCTCTTCATCTACGTGGCAGATGCAGACGCCACCTATGCAGCAGCGCTGGCTGCAGGGGCGCAGAGCATCATGCCGCCGGCAGATATGCCATACGGCCGCTCCTGTGGCATCACAGACGCCTGGGGCAATACCTGGTGGCCCACCACTCCGCCTAAACAGTAGCCATGCACCTCATCCGCATATTCCTTTGGGTGCTCATCTTCTCCCTCGTGGCCAGCGGCCTCGTAGGCATCGCCGTATTCCTCTTTGCTGATTTCAATCCGCGCGAGATGAAGATACTCTTCAGCACGCTCGATATAGGCGCCTGTAGCCTGGCCGGCCTCTGCTGTGCTACGATCTTTGAGACACGGTACCGGTGGTTTTCCATCTTTGGCATCGCCATCGTGATCGTCACCATGGGCCTGCTGCTCTACACCATCTGGTGGTGGGAGCGCCTGGAAAATTTCAATCTCGTGCTCACCTCCGTGATCTTCTCTGCCACCTGCTCACACATCGCGCTCACATTGCTCACTAAGAATCCCACACGACTGGTCTCATGGGTATTGGGCTTCACAGTTTTCTCTATCGCACTGCTGGGTATCATGCTCACCGTGATGGTATGGTATGACAATGTCAGTGAACTCTTCTATCGCCTCCTCGGCGTGTGTGGCATACTGGATGTGCTGGGTACTATCATCTCACCCATCATCAGCCGCACCCAGCGTTTTCAGGATGTCATGGAGGAGTGAAAGGATAGATTACAATCTGTCCTCAGATTATTTCAGCCCGGCCGTTACTTTTTTATCCACCTTTTCTGGTAGCATATGCATGATGGGAGGAGCCAAAAACAACAATAAGGCCAGGTTGGTAGAGATAAAGGAAATAGCGATAGCACTTCCGTAAATGCCAATAGGGATCAGTATCCGTCGTATGGAAAGATTCAGATTATCTCTGGTGTAGTCAGGCTGAATATAATGTTTTTTCCAGGCGTATATCAGCATCGCATAGTTGAGGCAGTCCGCTATGATCAGGTTACAGCAAAAAAAGATGATGCTTATCTTTTCATGCCGGTAAGATCGTATAAAGCTGATAGAAAAAGGGATGGCGCAGATGAACATGAGAAACAAGATATTGATCCAACTGCTTACCCTATCTGTTTTTTGCAGATGGTGATGGTGAAAGTGCGATCCTACCCAAAAGACGCCCAATGTGATAAAACCTATCACATAAATAAAAAGGTCAAGCAGCGAATGAGAAGAGAAATAATGAAGCAGATCCGCACCGCTGAGACCTGCTGGTATCCTGACCTCTAGTATCAGGATAGTCATGGCTACTGCGAATATAGCATCTGTCAGCGATTGTATTCTTTTGATATCTAGCTCGGTGTTCATTAAGAGGAAGTTTTAGGTAGAAAGCGTCCAAATCTTGCCATGTTAGTTTTTGGTCCAGGCTACTATGGACGCCAGGGATTTAAAATCGTGTGCTGCATAATACGTGTTACTACTGGTCATAGAGCTGATGGGGCCAGGTTTAGAGTACGAAGTTGTCATACGGGCAGGGACTGCTCAATGTATCTCGGTCCAGTTCATAGATTTTTATTATCAGGTCACGCATTTGATCCAGGTCCGGGGTCTTGCAGGCAAATCTCGCAGCTCCGAGGCTGTAGGCGAGCCGTACACTCGAGCTCATATCTGTAGTAGAATGCATAATCACCGGAATGTGACGTAATGCTGGCATGCCTTTTAATTCTTCCAGACAGGCGAAGCCATCTTTCTTAGGCATGTGTATATCCAGTAAAATAAGATCAGGAGCCTCTTCTTTGGTACACTGCTCTAGCTGGGATGTGAGGAGGCTGCTATTTTCTATGAAAGATAGGTGTATATCTGCTCCTGATAAGTGTATGGCATGTTGGAGTAGTACCTGCTCCGAACGGTCGTCGTCTACTAAAAGTAAGCGCAGGGGCATAGGTTATTTTTGTGCAAGCTACGCCTTTATCCTACCATCCTGCCTTATGTGGACTTTATTATCCGGTATATCCACGCGTATATACCCATCGACGATATATCCCGCTCCATCATTGGATTTATACTGTTGTTGCTGATGATGTAATACTGGAGTTCAGCCTTGTTGCCACTACTGATCTGAGGCTCACCTCTGATCTGCATGCGCTCACCTCACTTTTTTGTTAGCCTTTGTGCTATTGCGCACCTTTGTTTCACCGTTTGGAGAGACGGTGGTTTAGTTTTCGTTTTGGTAAAAGATAACTGAGCGGTGCCACCCGCTTTTAAGATTTCAGTGGTTATTTATGTGTAAAGGGCCGGTGCCGAAAAGTACCGGTCTTTTTTTGCTCCCGATTGGCCAGTTAGCAATCATTTCCTGCCTCAAAAACATTGATACACTTCAATGTGAATGTGCGAAAAGGCTTTTTGATTAAAATTTATGTCCTAATTATCAGTATGTTGTGTTTTTGTTTAGTACTTTGTATTGCATAATACAGGTTAATGGATATATCTTTGCATTAGAAATTATCATTCTAAACCAACTAAACACCACATATCATGAAAAAGATACTGATCGCACTCGTTTTTATAGCTACTACAGCCACCGCCGCCTTTGCCGGCAATAACAAGACCACACCCACCATGACTGCCGAGCAGCGTGTCACTCTGGAGGTACGCTCGCAGCTCATCGTGCCTACTGTGCTCCTGGAGGTACCGGGCGAGTATCGCGCCGAGGTGCACTTTCACATAGCTGATGATGGCCGTGTGGCAGTAGATGAGGTCGTCTCTGATAATAATACCCTCATCAAAAGCCTCCGCAATCAGCTCAGGGACTTTAGCGTGAGCACTACAGGCCTCGATGCCGGCAGCAGCTACAAGGTCAACGTCACCTTCCGCGTAGCCGAGCCAGACCGCGACAACTATTAAGCCTATACAACATATACAAGAACCATAGGAGAGTGTGGTACTTGTTTCGTCGGGATAGGATTACGACGGGGCGCAGCGAAAGCTGCGCCTTTTTTGTTTAGAGATCCCGCTGTCATTTCCGATTTAAGATTTGCATCCAAGTCTCCTTTAGAAAGCTTTAGAGGGTTGTATTTAGCATACAGCGATTTGTATCAATGCAGGTAATTCTAAAATGCTGCAAATTCTGATTCAGACAAAGGCTGTTACACGAAAGCTTTCCCCCTTCGGGAAGGTTTGATGGGGCCTGTATGCTGCATTTAGCCCTCTCCTTCGGAGAGGGTTGGGAGAGGTGGCCGTTTTTCTCCATCTTCGCTCCCGCATACACGCAATAACTCCACCATGAAAGAGATAAAAAAGACATCCTGGCGCAGCCCATCTAATATAGCCCTCGTCAAATACTGGGGCAAGCACGGCAATCAACTGCCTAAGAATCCATCCATCAGCTTTACACTGGACAAGTGTTTCTCCGAGACATCGCTCTCCGTATCTGAGAAGACCTCCAAGGACAAAGGCCTCGAGCTCAAGTTCTACTTTGACAAAAAAGAAAATCTCGCCTTCCGCATCAAGATACTCAGCTTCTTTGAGGGCATCTCAAAGGACTTCCCGTTTCTCACCAAGTATGCCCTCCAGGTCAACTCTACCAACTCCTTCCCGCACTCATCAGGCATCGCCTCGTCGGCCTCTGCTATGAGCGCGCTCGCACTCTGCCTCTGTGATATGGATGCAGCACTGCGCGGCAAGAAGGTAGCCAAGGACAAACTGCTGGAGAAGGCCAGCTACTACGCACGCATCGGCTCCGGCAGCGCATCGCGTTCTGTATTTCCCGTAGCATCCCTGTGGGGCGAGGCGAATCACGTCAAGGGCTCTTCAGACGAGTATGCTATCCCGTTTGAGAAGGAGATGCACAAGACCTTCAAGACCTATCAGAACTCTATCCTCATAGCCAGCAGCGCAGAGAAGAAAGTATCCAGCCGCGTAGGCCACCAGCTCATGAAGACAAACCCATTTGCTAAGGTGCGCTACAAGCAGGCTAATGAAAACCTCGCCGAGCTGCTCCCGGCACTGAAGAGTGGCGACCTCACCAAATTTGGCGAGCTGGTAGAGACAGAGGCCATGACACTGCATGCCCTCATGATGTGCTCACAGCCCAATTTTATCCTCATGACCCCTAGTACCCTCGCCATGATAGCCCGTATCAAGGCCTTCCGCGAGAGCACCAAGCTGCCGCTGTATTTCACACTCGATGCCGGCCCTAATATCCACCTGCTCTATCCTGAGAATATCAAGAACAAGGTAATCCCATTCATACAGGAGGAGCTCAGCGAGCACTGTGAGAATGGCAAGATCATCTGGGACAAAGTAGGCAAAGGCCCGTCTGCGATTAAGTAATTATAGTATGAGATAATATGCTGATGTGCTAATGAATGAGAGGCGCATAGCAGTTCTGTCTTTGTATTTCGTTGTCCATTATCCATTGTCCATTGCCAACTAAGAAGAAAAAACCGGCCTACAAAACCTTTCGCTCTAAGCTGCTGCTATTCGGTGAGCATATCATCAATACTGGCGCTAAAGGCCTCGCTGTGCCTGCCGGCAAATTCTCTGGCAAGTTTGACTTCATCAAAGAAGAGCTGAACGAAACCGCCATCGCGTCAAACCGCTCTATACAGGACCTGGCAGAGTACATCATACATGACGCCGAGCTGAGCCGGCTCTACGATACCAATGCCCTGCTCACAGACCTCGAGCACGGCCTCTATTTTCACAGCAATATACCGCAGGGCTATGGCCTTGGTAGCTCCGGCGCGCTGATCGCTGCGCTCTGCGCACACTATAGGCTGAAACCCGTCAATAAAAAAGACCTCACCGCAGTCAAGACCGAGCTGGCAAAGCTTGAGAGCTTCTATCACGGCAAAAGCTCCGGCCTCGACCCGCTGGTGTCATTTATGGATCAGGCAGTACTGCTGGATGGGGGAGAGGTGAAGGAAACCTTTGACCTCAAAGCAGGAGAGAAGACCTACTTCAAGGTCTTTGTGCTGAATACAAAGAAGGCGCGCAAGACGGCACCATACGTCAAGCTGTTTCTGCAGAAGTATAAAGACCCAAAGTTTAAGTCTATCATAGACGAGTCACTGGTCAAGGCAAACGACATGTGCATCAAGAGCCTGCTGAAGCCAGGCTACAGTACCTTCTGGAAATCACTCAAGCTCATCTCTCAGATACACTACGATCACCTGCCCGAGTTCATACCCGATGCCTACAGAGAGATATGGAAGTCCGGCCTCAACAATAATGAATACTACCTCAAGGTCTGCGGCGCAGGCGGCGGCGGCTTCATCCTCGGCTTCTGCAAAAAAGACGCCCCCATCCGCGACATCCTCGCTCACTACGAGATAGTCGAGCTCATGGAGTTTTAGGCATTCCCGTAGCGCCGCAATACTTTGCGGCTTCACGATGTACTACCATAGCTATCCCAAAGGCCGTAGTACTACGTGAAGGACGTCCGGTATTTCTATATAAAGCAGATCATTTGCGAGCGACAGCGAAGCAATCTTCCACTTAAAGTACATCTGTCGCAGTGTAGCAGCATCACACCTCAGCACGCTAAAAACCCCATTGATCGGTTTAGCGTTTTTGCGAGAAAATCTTTGTATTCCTTAATCCTCTGCGCCTCTGCGGTGAAAACCGTATTACTTCTGCGCAGTGGCCGCCGTATCTACCGGCACAGCCACGTGCCCCTTGCGCACGCTATCTACCTCATGCATGATCTGCTCCGGTGTCATACCCAGGTGATCCAGTAGAAACTTCACATCCCTGGCCATCTTGCTATCAGGGTATTTCTGCAGGTAGAGATTGTAGGAGGCACGTGCCTTCTCGAGGTCATGCTTTTCATTCTCATATGTGAAGCCCTCCAGGAAGAGACCCATATTGGCCTTAGGATACTTAGGGAACTCCATGTACACGCGGTGGTAGTTGCCTATCGCCTTATCAGTGAGCCCTATAGCGCGGTCAAAATCCGCCGAGCGCATCAGGTACACTGGTGTCAGGCTATCGGTAGGGTAGTGGGAGATATAGTAGTCATAGTCAGCGAGCAGTTCCTTCACCTTGGTCGTATCGGCCATGTTCTTCTTTGCACTCTCGCTGATACTCTGCTCCAGCGCACTGATAGCCTCAGCCTTCTTCTTGGCAGAGAAAGCACAGGCACTGAGCGCCAGGGCTATACACGTAGCGGTTATTGTCTTCTTCATCATCAGCTTTTTCATTGGGACGGCAATTATACTACTTTTCAAACACTGTACCAATGCACCTAAGTATCTCAGCCAGTCATATATGTGTCAGAAATGGAGTGTGGGGCAGCGCCGCCTCAGATAAACTCATCCAGGTCGCGCCTGTCCTTCTTGGTAGGCCGTCCTGATTTATTCATCCGCTTGCCTGAGTGGAAGCTAAAGGAGAAAGCAGACTTCTGCGCCTCTATCACCTCCGGCGGCGTCAGGTCTTTATAAAATTTGATCGCCTCAGAGTACTGCACGCGTTGATCCAATATGGCCGTGACCTCTATCACCCAGCGGCGTGCTTCGGTCTTGACGTGATACACATCTCCCACGGTCACATTGCGCGAGGCCTTCACCTGGTCCTCATTCAGTTTCACCTTGCCGGCATCGATCGCCGCAGATGCCTGTGACCGCGTCTTAAAGAGTCTTATTGCCCACAGGTATTTATCCAGCCGCACCTTTACTACATCCGTCATACCGCGCAAAGGTAGGAAGAAAATAAATGCTCATTGATTTTCTACTGCCACCGGCCATACTGTTAGCATACTATCAGGAGGTATGATTATTTTCAGGTATGCTGCGACTATTTTTATCGCCCATCCGGCCTATGATACTTATGCGCTCACTGTATCTCTGTCTCGCACTGCTCGGGGCTGCTCCCCTTTTCTCCCAGGTCTCACCCGCCTCCATCACCATCGCGCGCGATAGCTTTGGCGTGCCGCACATTTTCGCGCCGACAGATGCCGGGGTGGCCTATGGCCTGGCCTGGGCACACTGTGAGGATGACTTCCGCTCTGTGCAGCAGAATCTCCTCCAGAGCCGCAGCCTGCTCGGTGAGGTAGAGGGCAAGAGCGGCGTACTCTTCGATTTCGCCATGCAGTTCTTCGGCATCGATACTTTTGTAGACCATCATTATGAGCAGGCATTCTCACCGGAGTTCAAGGCTGTGCTTGCCGCCTATATACAGGGTGTCAATACCTACGCCGCTGCTCATCCCAGTCAAGTACTGGTCCAGCGCGCACTCCCCTTCAATACCCACGACCTCATCCGCAGCTATACGCTGAATCTTACGCTCTTTGCCGGTGCTGGCATCGCGCTGAAGTCTATCAAAGAAAACCGCATCGAGTTCTTTCACCAGCCCAATGAGATCGGCTCCAATGCCATGGCCATCGCCCCCTCCCGCACCGAGGATGGCCGCACCTGGCTCGCCGTCAATAGCCACCAGCCGCTCGAGGGCCGCTTCGCCTGGTATGAGGCGCACCTCTGCAGTGACGAGGGGCTGGATGTGATCGGCGGGCTTTTCCCCGGTGGCGTGTCCGTCTTCGTAGGGAGCAATCAGCACCTCGGCTGGGCCCATACTACCAACTATCACAACTTCGGCGATGTCTACAAACTTCAGCGTAGGGGCAATAAATATTTCTATGACGGCCAGTGGCGCAATTTTGAGACCCGCACCGCACACCTCCGCATCCGTCTCGGCAAAATAGTGTTGCCCGTCAGCAAGAAGATCCGCTACACCGTACACGGCCCTGTCTTTAGCAATAAGAAGGGGGACTATGCGCTCCGCTTCCCGGGCTATCAGGATATCCGCGCCGCAGAGCAGTGGTACCACATGGATAAGGCGAAGAACTGGGCCGAGTTTGAGAAGGCGATAAAGATGGAGGCCATCCCACTTTTTAATATCGTCTATGGAGACCGTGAAGGCCACATCTTCTGGCAGAGTGGCTGCCAGGTGCCACTGCGCGATACGGTCATCAGCTGGCATGTACCTATGCCCGGCACCTCCTCGCAGTATGTGTGGCAAAAGCTCCTGCCGTATGACCGCAAGCCCGCGCTGCTCGATCCATCTTGCGGCTTCGTCTATAGCTGCAATCAGACACCCCTCGCCACTTCCGGCACTGCGTGCAACTGGCACGGCTATTTCCCCGGCATGCAGCTCTTCACCTACAATCGTGGCGAGCGCTTTGGAGAGATGCTGAATGCGATCCCAGGTAAAATTTCATGGCAACAATTTCTTGATGTAAAATTTGACAAACACTACGCACAGAGCGGCACCTACGCGCACAACTTCCGCGCACTCTATCACCTCGATGCGCAGAGATATCCCGACCTCTCTGCCGCCATCACAAAACTGAAACACTGGGACTGGTCCGGCACCGTAGACAATAAGGACGCCGCCCTCGCCATGCTCACCCACGAGTACCTGATGAAAAAACTCAACGGCCCCTTCGCATTTCTGATGATCAAAAAAGATACCCTCACAGATGCCGAGGCCGTAGACGCCGTGCGCCACGCACAGCAGCAGCTCATAGAGACACACGGCAGCATAGACGTACCGCTGGGAGATGTACAGCGCCTCATACGCGGCAGCGTGAGCATCCCCGCCAGCGGCCTGCGCGAGGTAGCCCGCGCAGCCGATACCAAACTCGTAGACAAAAAGAAAGGCATTTACAAAGTGACCAGCGGCGACGGCTACATACAGCTGGTAAAGTTCGGCAAGGACGGCGTAGACCTCCGCACCATCAGCCCCTACGGCGCCTCAGCAGAACCCGCCAGCCCACACTACACCGACCAGATGACCATGTTTGAAAAGGAACAATTCAAACAGATGACCTTCGACAAAGCCGAGATCCTCCGCCGGGCCGAGCGCATCTATCATCCGCAGTAGGCGGGTATTTAAATGTTGTGGTAATAAATCAACAGATCATTTGCGACCTGTCCGCCGCGGCGGAGCGATAGCGAAGCAATCTTCCATTTCCATGAATTTGGGACGTAAGCTCTTTCGGATTTATGATTCTCACAGCATGATAAAAAAACGTCATTGCGAGGAGCGATAGCGACGTGGCAATCCGGAATGTGCCATTCAAGAGGTTACTATGCCTGCCACTTAGGCTTTACGAAATAATCTTTTCCGGATTTGCAATCCGTCATCCCTACACACCAAATGGAGGCACTCACCGCAGCGTCACCGTAGTACTCACCGTCTGATCCGCCGCGATACTCAGCGCAGCATCACTGAAGGACGGCGGCCCCAGTTTGATCCGTGCATCACGGCTAAAGCCCAGCGGCTCCGTAGGGTAGCCCACCACATTCGCTTTCAGCTTGTGGTCGCGGTCCGTGTCCTGGTACACTGCCACCGCATACGTCCCCACCGGCACCTGCTCAAACACCACCTGCATCTCACCCGCAGTGACAGGAGTGTAGATACCCTTCACCTGCTGTCCCGTCTTAGGGAAGTTATCCTTCGTAAACAGCGCCGCGGCCAGCTCGCCACCTGTAGCCGTATTGATACCTTTCACCGTCACCACCAGGCGGCCCGTCTGCGCATAGGAGATGGTGCCCGATAGCATGACAGCACAAAACAATAGTAGCCTCATGCGATACAGAACAAGGATCTGGCCGATATGTTGGCCATCACATCACCATATTTTATGTCGATCAAAAAATGTATTTTACTATCGCCTGCCTATAGCACAGGCCACACCACCATGTCCATCTCAGATGCAGAAATATACTACCCAAAGTCCGCTGCCCATTGGCGCCGCTGGTTGGATAAAAATCACGACAAGAAAGAATCAGTCTGGGTAGTATTCTACCGGCAGAGCGCACAGCATCCCACCCTCACCTGGAGCGAGGCAGTAGATGAGGCCCTCTGTTACGGCTGGATAGATAGCGTGAAGCGCCCTTATGACGCCGAGCGCTCCATCCAGTTCTTCAGCCGCCGCAAACCAAAGAGCACCTGGAGCCGCATCAACAAGAACAAAGTAGAAAGGCTCATAGCCGATGGCAGGATGAAAGAAGCCGGCCACGCCTCCATACACACCGCCCGGCAAAACGGCTCCTGGGAGATGCTCGACGCTGTAGAGGACCTCACCATCCCCGCAGATCTCAAAGCCGCGCTGAGAAAGCAACGCGGCGCCACCGCCTGCTTTGACAGCCTCAGCCGCTCTGTCAAAAAGCTGGCCCTCCACCGCCTGCTCATGGCCAAAAAGCCCGAGACCCGCCAGAAAAGGATAGAGGAAATACTCACTGCTGCCGCAGAAAAGCAAAATGCCAGCTAGTCTTAGCCAGTATTAGAGATGCGATACCTCGGGCTGCAGCACCATGTCTTTGAGCAGGATGCTAAAAGTATGCATCTCATCATGTACTGTAGTGTAGGAGATGTCGCACTCGTGCGGCGTTACATCCAGATCATCGATAGTGATCTCTGAGATCGTAAATTCTTTATCAAAATCTGCTACCACCAGCTCCGGCTGAAAGGTGCGCATATAGACCAATAGCCTGGTCTCTATCTCTGGTTTCAGCTGCATATACCGCGCTTCTATTTTGCGATAGAGATCAGCATACCGTTCCGGTGCTATTTCATCTGCATAGATCAGTAGCTCCACCTCCACACCCGCAGGGCGAAACATTACCCTGCCCCGCCAAAACGAGTCCTTGTAGGTCAGCGTACCCAGCACCGGGTCATGCACCTCCCTCTTCTTTTTAAACAGGTCAAATAGTCCCATAGAGTTTGTTTCAGCGCAAGATACTCAGAATAGGAGTTTCTATTCCAAATCAAGTCCATACTTTAGTCGTCTTCTAAGTCTGATCTGCGTTTTGACGAGCCATTGCATTCTTCGCGTCTTCGCGTCTTTGCGTGAAAAACTTCACGCTCTTAGTGCTATTAGTGATCTTAGTGTGAAGTCAATTTTGCGTTTTCGCGTTTTTGCGAGCCATGATATTCTTCGCGTCTTTGCGTGAAAAACTTCACGCTCTTAGTGCTATTAGTGATCTTAGTATGAAGTCAATTTTGCGTTTTCGCGTTTTTGCGGTTAAACTGTATAATTTGATATAAATGTTTAAACACCTATCTTTGCATTGTCAAGTCAATCACCCATGCAGCGCAGGGAGTTTTTACATCACATCATCACCACATCAGCTATGGTCACACTAGGATCATTTGGCACGATGGCCAGCGAATGGAAGGAGACAGGCACCACCATGCCCGTGCTCTTCATAGGCCACGGCAGCCCCATGAATGCGATCGAAGACAACGAATTCAGCCGCGGCTGGCACGCCATGGCCGCCACACTGCCGCGCCCGCGCGCCATCCTCGTCATCTCCGCCCACTGGGAGACACGCGGCACCTTTGTCACCGCCATGGAGCGACCTAAGACGATACACGACTTTGGCGGCTTCCCGCAGGCATTGTTTGATGTAGAATACAATGCACCCGGCAGCCCTGAGCTGGCAAAAGAAACCCGGCAGGCCATCACCACCACACCCGTAGGCCTCGATGAGAGCTGGGGCCTCGACCACGGCACCTGGAGCGTGCTGGTGCGCATGTATCCCGATGCCACGATCCCCGTGGTGCAGCTCAGCCTCGACCACACCCGCGATGCGCAGTACCACTACGACCTCGCCAGACAAATAGCAGTTCTCAGAAAGAAAGGCGTCCTCATCATCGGCAGCGGCAACATGGTGCACAACTTCCGCTACCTCGACGCGCGCCAGGGCTTTGAGAAACACTACGGCCACGACTGGGCGCTGGAGGCCAATGACCAGTTCAAAAAGCTCATCACCACGCACGATCACCGCCCGCTCATAGACTACCAGGCCACCCGCGGCTTTGCCCTCTCAGCCCCCACGCCCGAGCACTACCTCCCCATGCTCTACACCCTCGCCATCGGTGGTCAGGATGAAAAGCTACAGTTCTTCAACGACGCCGTCGTAGCGGGATCTTTCTCGATGACTTCGTTTAGGGTGGGGTAGGGGCAGTTGGATTAAAAAATCATAAATTGACAGTATCCTGACAGTTTGATTGCTGCCCTTTAGTAAATATGTATGAGCATATACTAACCAATCAATGTTTTGATTGGTCACTTCACGTATACTACCTATATGAAGAAAATTGGACTGTTCATTGCGTTTTTATTGTTGCTAAATGTGGCCTACTCACAGGCTTCCACACCTACATGGATGTGGGGGAAGAGTTATCTGTCTGGTGGTGGCAACGGTGGCTCGATTAGTATTTCCCCATCCGGAAGTATTTTTCAATCCGGAGTTTTTTTGGGAGACAGTATGACTTTTGGGATAAAGCGAATATATCCGAAGCCTTCTTTAGGGAGTGCCGACAATGGTTTTATTGCTAAATATGACGCCTCAGGTGTACCCATTTGGGCTAGTACTGCTGATAGCCGGCTTGCCTTTAATAATGATATGGCTGCTTCGGTCAGATCAGAATTGTTTTGGGCAGGTATCCGGTATGGAGATACTACCACGAGCCATTTCTGGCAGGCGGCGATATACAAATTTGACAGTAACGGTAACGTACTTTGGTTTGATACACCTCGTGCGACACATGGGCTAGGCTATTATGTTATTTGTAGTGATACTGGGGGTAATGCAATAGTAGGTGGCTGTTTCCTTGGGCCTTTAGGTGTTCTAGGTTCGGACACACTCTTTAGCACAGATACTGTTGATGGCACCGCATTTATTTCTCAATATAGCCCGGATGGCCAAGTGCGCTGGGCGCTGGGACTTACCTATGGATCTAATATATGTGGTATATCCACAGACTATGCTGGAAATATCTATGTGCTAGGGAGGACTACATCTGATTCTTTAGGGATAGATGATAGTGTATACGTTTTTCATAACCCTGGTAGGTGGACCGGGTTTGTACTCAAACTCAACACTGACGGACATGTCAGTTGGCTACAGCCGATTATCGGTAGTCGTTATCCTCAGTATCCCATCATGCAGGATCTTTCTGTGGACTCCGCCGGGCATATATATATCACCGGCACTTTCTCGGACTCTCTGGATATCGACAATATGGTTATTCACAATAATCCCATTGGACCAGCCAATTCATTTTTCGCACGTCTGGATCCGGTAGATGGGCATGCTGTTTGGTTTACGCATGTCACTGCACCTCCGGGCAATTATAATCCGCCATCTGCTATAGCAGTAGATGGCAATGGCAGAGTGAGTGTATGTAGCAAAATATACCACTGGATCGAGTATCAGGGCGATACACTATTTGCGCATCCCGATTACCTGTATTTTCACGTAGTGGTTATGAGTCTGGATGCAAGTTCGGGCCACCTTTTATGTGCAGAGGCTTTGAGCGGGGGAGGAGGAGATTATTATGATCTGGCAGTAGATAAACAAGGCAATATATGTATCGGAGGGGATTTGCAGGTTTCGTCTATAGTGATAAATGGAGATACACTAAACTCAAATGGTGGGAGCATTTTTATAGCAAAGGCACGGCCGTGCAGGCTGGAAAATGTCAATGACGTATCTGCCTTGTCTCCTCAAAATACATTATTGCTGATCGCTCCTAATCCATCTCATGACAGAGTTGCCATCACCTATAGCATACCTGACGCTTCAAAAGAAGCTACCCTCATTGTCAGAGATATTTTGGGTAGAGAGGCAGGCCGCCATTCGCTTGATTTGTCAAAGACTCAGCTGGATATAAATGTTTCATCATGGCAGAGTGGCGTTTATCTGGTCGCGGTACAATCTAATGATAGAGTCTATCATACCCAGCGCATGGTTGTAGAATGAGCTCACTCTGCGGTTGATAATCTATTCAACTAAAAAAGGCCGCTCCCAAAGAAGCGACCTCCTATTCTAAGTAGAGGAATGTATTCGGTAATTCAAGTCTCCCCTTAGGGAGATTTAAAGGGCTGTATTTACTCCTTCACAAACATCCGCGACTGCGCAAACGTCCCCGTCAGGTTGTTCACCTTCACCGTATAGATATAGCTGCCCGCAGCCAGGTGAGATACATCGAGGTCTATCAGCTGCTCACCCGCGCCGAGGCTGCCCAGGTACTGCTTGCTTATCTCCTTGCCCTGCAGGTCCAGTATGTACACACGCACCGTAGCCGGCGTCTGCAGCACCACAGGGATGCGTGTAGCCGCAGTGGCAGGGTTAGGATAGTTCTGCCGTATCTGAAAGGCACTCTCCGCCGCCACATCACCTATGCCCGTCGTAGCAGGCGCATTCACATATGCATCCCACGCTATCGCGTAGCCGTTATTGATATCGCCCGTCACCGTGCCCATCTCAGTAGAGGTGCCATCGCTGAATACGTTATCAGCCGCATTGTACGTATAGCCAGTCATGCCCTTCGTATAGCCATTGGCCGTAGAGGCATTCACCGTCTCCACCGCACTGCCCGTACCCTCCGGGAAGGCTATCTGCGAGATAGCCAGAGACGTGCCGTCTGCCGTGTAGATGTGCACATGTATATGCGTAGCGCGGCTCTGGTACCAGCCCGGGAAGATGGACGTAAATGTCACCAGCCCGTTGCTATCCGTCGTCTGCCTGCCGCGTAGAAATGTCTCTGCCGTATAGTCCGTAGCCTGCATACCGGAGCCGCCATACTCTGAGTAGTTGCCGTCCTTGTCGCAGTGCCAGATATCTACTATCACGCCACCCACGGCGTTGCACGAGTTGTTGATGTTCTTCACCGTGATATGGATGGTGAATGGCACACCTGTGCGCGTGCCTGTGATATTGCTCCGCACCAGCGTATCGGGATTGATAGTAGGGAAGGGGCCCGCAGTCTCCTGTGCGGCAGCCGTGCAGGCATCGGCGCGCCGTGGGATCAGCAGCGCAGGAGCGAGCAGCGTCATGCCCAGGTAGCTCGCACCTTTCTTGATAAATTCGGATCTTTCCATGTTATGAGTATTTAGTAGGTGAATATTCTATCAGTAATAATATCGCCGCCTCTGTCAGCGCCTGGTACTCTATATAGGGTGTATCCCACAGGCACAGCGCATCGCGGTACTCCATCAGCCGCTCCTCCACTTCCAGCGAGCCATTGATCACATAGGCCACCAGCCTGTGTCCGGACCGCACGGCATACTCATCTTTCACACGGCCATCATACACGCCTATGTGCACGGGTGCAGCCCAGCCTGTGCCGGCTATCATTTTATTTTTCTCCGTGAGTGCTACCTCGGCCACACCGCGGCTACCTGCCGGCGCTATCAGCGCAGCATCGCGTATGGCTATGTGCAGGAAGTTGGCCGCATCTTCCGGTGCAGCATTGTGTGCCGTAAAAAACTCCACGCCCCTGGCGAAACTCCCCACCAGCTGCCCCGGCGCCACCGGCCACTCCGCCTCATCAGGACTCGTGAAAAGCACCTCGCCCGATACCGGCACCACGATGTGCTGGCTGTAGCCCGTAGCGCTCAGCGTCACGTCTGTGCCGGCAGGCAGGTACACATCACGTATCATCAGGTGCTCGTCACACTGCGTAGTGTGCAGCCTGCACGCAAAACGCTCCTCCACACCGCGCCCCTCTGCGGTACTAAACCTCGATGTATGTGCGCCGGTCATCATGATATAAAAATAAGCACGCAAAAGGCAGTCCCCCGATTTATGAGGTGAATGCAGCAAAGCTTGAGGGAAAAGGGAAAGACGCAGTAACTACTAATATGACCGCCCCATCACCACCTGCCTGTGCAGCAGGCCCCAGTAGTGCAGCTCCTGCATCACACGCTCCAGCGAGCGCCCGTGATCTGTGATGGTATAGAGCACCGTCTGCGGATAGGTGGCCTGCACCTCGCGCGTGATCAGCCGGTGCGCCTCCAGGCTTTTGAGTTCCTTGGCCAGCATCTTGTCTGTGATGCCCGGTACCTCACGTGAGAGCTCGCCAAAGCGCATACTACCTGAGGAGAGTGCAAAGAGGATCAGCAGCCTCCAGCGGCCCTCCAGCGCCTCCAGTGCATCTTTGATAGATAGTATGGTCTTTGGGCAGCCTCCGGTAGTCAGCATAGTATTATTTTTCTACCGCAATATTACACCGATATACTTTCCTGCACGATAGTACTTTCATAGAGGATAGCATCATAGTTTACCATGGATGTCTGACTACTTTTGTGGCAAAATCCAGATCATATGTCTCAGACCACCGAACCCTCCCGCGCACTGCGCATCTCCGTATGGATAGCCCAGGTATTACTCGCCCTTATGATGATCAGCGGTGCCGTATTCAAGTGGCTGCCTGTAGCGCAGTCCTCCGCCCAGATGCCGTGGATGGGGCAGGTCCCGCTTTGGCAGTTGCGCGTGCTCGGACTGCTGGATCTCCTCGGTGGGGTAGGCGTCATCCTGCCATCGCTGTTGCGCTATGGGCAGCGGTGGGTAGTGGCAGCTGCTACAGGTATCTCACTGCTCATGCTCAGTGCCATCGTCTTCCATATCAGCAGGGGAGAGGCCTCCGTCATCGGCTTCAACATCTTCCTGCTGCTGCTCGCAGTATTCATAGTCTGGGTCCGTGGCTATAAGGCGGTAAACTAGTTATAGTAGTACATAAGATCATAAAAAAAAGCCGCCCCATACAGAAGCGGCTTTATCATATCGTGAGGAAGTCGTTTAGAAATTCTTGCTCTCCAGCTCATAGCTCAGCGCAAAGCCATCATATTTTACCTCCCCCGCACCAGGGCTGTAGTAGATCGTATCGGTATTGACCGTATTGCGCTGATGGTACGTCACCTTATAGCAGGAGAAAGTACCCGCAGCTACCGTGACTGGTACATTGGTACCTACTACATTGTATTCATAGACGCTCTGTCCCACGGTCTCGGTCCACGCCGTGCCTGTGCCGCCTGTGCTCACGCGGTAGTAGTTGCCGGTGGTTTGTACATCAGCTACCGTAGCAGCATCATAGAGCTTGCCACTGCATGGCTGTACGTACTGGGTAGCATTGAGGTTGCCCTGGTCAGATACGTTGGTCACCTGGTACACACCGGAGGTGCTGGTATTGCTAAAGGTCTGCGTAAATACCGTATCATCGCTAAAGGTAAAAGTGATCGCATACCGCAGGCTATGCCCATCAGCTACATAGGGGAAAGTATTCGTGCAGTTGGTATGCCCGTTGCTGGGCGTGGTGTTGTCCTTTTTGCAGGCAGAAAAAACAGTAGCCAGCACAGCGAGGCAGAGGAGGAGTTTGGTTGTTTTCATTTTTTCAAAACGTTTTAAATGGTGAGCTATAATGATAGCACTTTTCTCTAAGGGAGCCAAAGACGAAGGGCTGGCTTCTCATTCATCTACATCCTTATTGCCCACTTGGATCATCACCACATCTTTGTGTCAATTTGTTTCGGCGTTTTTGCTAGAATCCATATTGCATTCTTCGCGACCTTAGTGTTCTCCTTGTGAACCCATTTTAGCGTTTTCGCGTTTTTGCGAGACATTCATTGATTTCCTCAGCGTCTTAGCGCGCCTTCGCGTGATAAAGTCCTTTATTCCTTCGTGACCTTAGTGTTCTTCGTGTGAACCCATTTTTAGCGTTTTCGCGTTTTTGCGAGACATTCATTGGGCCCCCTTAGAGTCTTAGCGCCTTCGCGTGATAAAGTCCTTAATTCCTTCGCGACCTTAGTGTTCTTCGTGTGAACCCTTTTTTAGCGTTTTAGCGAAAAAGCCATTTAGCATCCCACACGCCATACTGCGAAAATGAAATTTGCTTTTCCGGAAAAGCTCCTTACATTTGTATCGCACACGACACAATCGCAAACGATATGAGTCACACCAAAACCACCACTGCACAAGGCATAGCCCGCGTCATACTCGGCCTCTTCATGCTGCTGGCAGGCATCGGCCACATGACCTTCCAGCGCGCAGAGTTTCAGGCGCAGGTACCTGACTGGGTGCCTGTCGGCAAAGACCTCACCGTGATCCTCTCCGGCATCGCAGAGGTAGCGCTCGGCCTGGCCATGGTACTCTGGCGCGGCATGCGCGTGGAGGTGGGCATAGCACTCGCCCTGTTTTATGTAGCCGTCTTCCCCGGCAACATCGCCCAGTACGTAGACCACCGCAGCGCCTTTGGCCTCGATACAGATACCAGGCGGTTCATCCGCCTCTTCTTCCAGCCCGTGCTCATCTTCTGGACCCTATGGTCCACAGGCGCGCTGGCTGTGATAGCACAGCGGCTAAAAACTAGAAGCAAATAAGGCACTATGAAAAAGCCCATCCGCTACGTACTCATCGGCGCCCTGCTGGGCGTGGCCACACTCTTACTGATAGATTACATTTCAAACCGATCAATACAACAACAAATGGCAGACAAGACTTTTTATGACTTTGACGCCCGCACCCTGGCGGGCAAAGAGATGAAAATGGCAGACACCAAGGGCAAGGTAGTCCTCGTGGTCAATACCGCCAGCAAGTGCGGCTTCACCCCGCAGTATGCCGGCCTGGAGACACTCTATGAGAAGTACAAAGACAAGGGCCTCGTCATCATCGGCTTCCCGTGCAATCAGTTTGGCGAGCAGGAGCCCGGTGGCTCAGGAGAGATACAGGAGTTCTGCCAGGTCAACTATGGCGTCACCTTCCCCATCATGGCCAAGGTAGATGTCAATGGCGATAACGCTGATCCGATCTTCAAATACCTCAAGTCAAAGCTCGGCGGCATACTCGGCAGCCGTATCAAGTGGAACTTCACCAAGTTTCTCCTCGACCGCAATGGCAAGCCAGTAGAGCGCTTCAGCCCGCTCACCACACCTGACAAGATCGAACCCGCTATCCAAAAGCTGCTCTGATGAAAGGCGAAGAAATGCTCCTGCTGGAGAATCAGCTCTGCTTCCCGCTATACGCCGTGTCGCGCCTCGTCACGCAGCTCTACACCCCGCTGCTCGATGAGCTGGATATCACCTACCCACAGTACCTCGTGCTACTGGTGCTCTGGGAGCAGGACCGCCGCGCTGTCACAGACATAGGCGCGCAGCTGCTGCTCGAGACCAATACCCTGACCCCGCTGCTAAAGCGCATGGAGCACAAGGAGCTGATACAGCGCACACGCGATAAGGATGATGAGCGCCGCGTACTCATAGCCCTCACACCACGTGGGCGAAAGCTAAAACAAAAGGCGCTCTGCATCCCGCAGGCGCTCATAGCCGGCATGCAGGATAGCCCGCTCACAGCGCGCGAGGTGGATACATTTCGCCGCACACTGCACCGGATGCTGGCGGCGCTGCGTACTGCACCTGAGCAGGTCAGCTGACTTCTTATGCACATGTACATAGCAGAAACCGGCAGGATGAAAATAAAATCTATCTTGCCAGTCTAAAACCCAACACACATGGCTACAGAAAACTCGATCATCTTCAATGAATCACGGGCAGCCCTCTCCGGCAAATGGGGCACCGCTATCCTTACCTTCATCGTATATTTCCTCGTCTCTATGGCAGCCGGACTGATACCTTTTGGCGGCTTAGTGATAGGCGGGCCGCTGGCGCTGGGCATGGCCATCTTTGCACTGAATGTCGTACGTGGGAGGGAGGTAGCAGTGGGAGATATTTTTCGCGGCTTTGATAATTTTGGCAACGCCCTGCTGACCTTCTTTCTCATGGGCCTCTTCATCTTCCTGTGGGCGCTGCTACTGATCATACCAGGCATCATCGCAGCCTATTCATATGCCATGAGCATGTATATCCTCGCAGACAATCCTACCCTCGACGGTATGGAGGCCCTCCGCCGTAGCAAGAAGATGATGGACGGCTACAAGATCAAGCTCTTCACGCTCGATCTGCGCTTCTTTGCGCTGACCATCCTCAGCCTGTTCACTTTTGGCATCGGTATGCTCTGGGTCTGGCCGTGGGCAGCTGCCGCACGCGCTAAGTTCTACGAAGACCTCAAAGCCTCCGCCTCCTCCGGAGAGATCATGACCGAGATCAACAATATCCAATAATAAACAGCAAGATTTTGCTTTACGGACTGCCACTCCACACGGGGTGGCAGTTCTGTTTTACTATGGCAGCCTCATTATTCTTGCGCGAAAATACCTCGTAATCTCTGGCAGAAATCTATTTCGCGTTTTTGCGTTTTCGCGAGCCATCATTTGTATTTCCTTATGCTCTTTGTGTCGTTGCGCGAAATGTATCTTGTATTGCATTGTGGTCCGTGGTCATGTTGTCTGTCTTCTGTGGTCTGGTCCGTGGTCCCTCGTCCCTCGCCCCCCGCTCACAGCTTCCGCTCTATCTTCACCACATTAAAGAGCTGCACCACATCCTTCAGGTTGATCTTGCGGTCCTCGTAGAGGGCATTTTGGGAGTGTACG
>CAZNDJ010000061.1:0-20888 GCA_964571705.1 uncultured Chitinophagaceae bacterium | reverse complement strand
GTCATCTGCTGCGAGCCGGGATAGTAGCCTGCGTGAGAGCCGCTGTGGGTGGTAGATACATGGTGCGGTATATTGGCTGCGCGCAGGTGCTTTGAGGCCATGCCCGTCACACCCGTGGTCATATCAAACACTTTGACGATGGCAGTATTGATCGCGCCATGGTATTTTTCTTTGTTCCCCAGCACGATATTATTGGCACAGATGCGGCCTTGCTTATTGGCCGGGCCGGCGAGGTAGGTATTCATAGATACTCCGGTGAAAGGATTGGCAAACTCTATCGCATCTCCTACGGCATAGATATCAGGATCAGAGGTCTGCAGGTATTCATTTACATAGATACCCTTGGCAGTACCGAGTTTCAGCCCGGCACTCACAGCCAGCCGTGTATCAGGCCGCACTCCTATCGAGAGGATCACTACATCGGCATCTATCCCATCCTGGTCCTTTAGTAGTACCTTGATACCACTATCTGTTTTCTCAAAGCCTGCCACTGCGGTATTGAGTTTGAGCTTTACGCCTTTGGAGCGTATGTGGCTCTGCACCTTTGCCGCCATGGCATAATCTAATGGTGCCAGTACCTGCCCTATCATCTCTATCACCGTCACATCCATACCGAGTGCGTGCAGGTTCTCGGCCATCTCCAGGCCTATGAATCCAGCTCCTACTATCACGGCCCTGCCGGATTTGTGCCTGTCCACATAGGCTTTGATATAGTCTGTATCATTCACATTGCGTAGCGTGAAGATGCCCTCCGAATTGATACCCGGCAGTGGTGGCCGCACAGGGTCTGCACCCGGAGAGAGTACAAGTTTGTCATAGCTCTCTTCATACTTTCTGCCGGTGAGCAGGTCCACGGCCTGTACCACTTTGCGCGTAGCGTCTATGCCTGTCACTTCAGACCTGACACGCACATCTATATTGAATCGGGCATTGAAGGCAGCAGCAGTCTGCACAAAGAGCTTGTTGCGCTCCTGTATCACCTCGCCTATATAGTACGGCAAGCCGCAGTTGGCATACGATATATAGTCCCCTTTTTCAAAAATGATGATCTCAGCCTTTTCGTCCATTCTCCTGAGACGGGCTGCAGTACTCGCCCCGCCAGCCACGGCACCTACGATGATGTATTTCATATGATAATAGTAATGTGACTGCAAACCTAGCGCAGCTGCTGCCCGCACATCGGTACAAATGTTACAGACCACACAAGAAACAAAAAGCCCCGCCGGAGCAGGGCTGATGAAGTTCAGGAGTATTGGTAAGGCTCGTCATGATAGGCCATCTGCCGTATATTCTCCAGCACACGGCCCATATAGATACGCCAGAAGGTCTTGGCAAAAATCCAGTTGAGCGGATAGAAGATGGGCGTATCAGCGTGCAACGTATAGGTGTAGTCTATCCGTACCTGACCGGGGGCTATCTCTGTGGTCTGCCACTCCCCTACGAATCTGGTGAAGCCGATCATATTCATTTTGAAATCTGCGACCTGTATCTTCCAGTATTGATTCTCCACTCGCTCCAGCACTGTATCACTGGACACCTCTCCCCCACCAAATAGCAAAGACTTATCTGCAAAGCATCTCTTGCTGTAGCCGGGCTTGCCCCAGTTTTCATCCCCTGTGCAGTGAGTGATGGCCGGCATGACGAGGAAACCTGTATGCACCTTTGCGATATCGCAGAGCATAGGCGTCTTGAATGCCCTCTCGAGCGAGCATTGATAGATAGTACTGACCTTGACCTTAAATTCCATTTGCGACTGATGTATTAGTGTATAGCCTCGGCCTTGATCGCATCAACTACAGATGGGTCTATGAGTGTAGAGGTATCGCCGAGGTTTGACGTGTCGCCTTCAGCTATCTTGCGCAGGATGCGCCGCATGATCTTGCCGCTACGGGTGCGGGGCAGACCGCGTACGATCTGTATCTTGTCAGGCCGTGCAAAGGCCCCTATCACTTGCGTCACGTGGTCGCGGATATCTTTATAGAGCATATCCTTATTATCTATATGCTTATCGCAGATCACGTAGGCATAGATAGCCTGTCCCTTCACATCGTGTGGGTAGGCCACTACAGCGCTCTCTATCACCTCGCCGTGCATATTGATGGCATCTTCCAGCTCGCCGGTGCCTATGCGGTGGCCCGATACATTGATCACATCGTCTACGCGGCCTGTGATACGGTAGTAGCCATCCTCATCCCTACGGCATCCATCTCCGGTGAAGTATAAGCCCGGATAAGTACTGAAATAGGTCTGCTTGAATCTCGGATGATCGCCATACACACTGCGCGCCATACCCGGCCATGGGTGGCGGATGCAGAGATTGCCCTCTACACCGTTGCCCTCTATCTCATTGCCCTTCTCATCTACCAGCAGCAGCTCGACACCCGGCAGCGGCAGCGTGGCAAAGGCTGGCTTCAGCGGAGTGATACCTGCCAGTGGTGATATCATGACACCGCCGGTCTCGGTCTGCCACCAGGTATCTACTATAGGGCATTTGCCTTTGCCTACATTGTCATGGTACCAGTGCCAGGCCTCCTCATTGATCGGCTCACCTACGGAGCCCAGTACGCGCAGCGATGAGAGATCCTTGCCATCAAATATATCTTCACCAAAAGCCTGCAGTGAGCGGATAGCTGTAGGTGCCGTGTAGAAGATATTGACCTTGTGCTTATCTATCAGCTCCCAGAAGCGGCCATGGTCCGGATAGGTGGGCACGCCCTCAAACATGATGGTAGTAGCACCATTCAGCAGCGGCCCATAGACGATATAGGAGTGGCCTGTGACCCAGCCTATATCAGCCGTGCAGCAAAACACCTCTCCCTCCTGATATTGAAATACGTTCTTGAAAGTGTAGGCGGCAAATACCATATATCCGGCTGTCGTATGCAGCACTCCTTTAGGCTTGCCGGTAGAGCCGGATGTATAGAGGATAAATAGTGGATCCTCGGCATCTACTGTAGCAGCCTTATTGCCTGCTTCAGCTTTGGCCCACTCCTCGTGCCACCAGAGGTCACGGCCTGCCTCCATTTTCACAGGCAGGTGGCGATGGCTAAATACGATGCACTTCTCTATAGTAGGTGTAGTCTGCAGTGCTGCGTCCACTATATTTTTGAGTTCAAACTTCTTCTCACCGCGATAAAAGCCATCAGCAGTGATGATCATTTTGCAGCCGGAGTCATTGACGCGGTCTGAGATAGACTGTGCGCTGAACCCTGCAAAGACGATAGAGTGTACTGCGCCGACACGTGCACATGCCAGCATCGCTACCGCTGCCTCGGGTATCATGGGCAGATAGATGCATACGCGGTCGCCCTTCTGCACACCATTATTCAGCAGCACATTGGCGAAACGCTGAACTGACGCATGCAGCTCACTATAGGTGATATGCCGGGCGGCCTCCTTAGGGTCATTTGGCTCCCAGATGATCGCTACCTGATCGGCACGCGCAGGCAGGTGTCTGTCGAGGCAGTTTTCTGTGATATTGAGCTGGGCACCATCATACCATCTGATAGTTGGCTCCTGAAAGTTCCAATCGAGTACTTTGTCCCATGTGCGCTGCCAGCTAAAGTGCGCACCTATATTGCCCCAAAACCGCTGCGGGTCATCTACACTGGCTTGATATTGCTGACGGTATTCGTCGAGGTTCTTGATCTGTGGTAGCATGATAGATACTTTGGCTTAGGCCAAATATAGCGCTATGCGCCATAAAATTGACGTACCAGTAATACCAGCAGACTGATATCTGTCAATAAAATCGCCGGGGGGCGAACTTTTCAAAACTCAGCGTGTTCTGCAAATAGCATTGCAATCCAAGTGCGGCAGGCGTATCGTATATGATAGAGACGCCTGATCAGGACAGGCGATGTTCGTTTTCATGTGTGTATGGTTAAAAGAGGGAATCTCCGAAAGGGGTTCCCTCTATATATTTTAGGCTATGGGGCCAGCATATCCGGCGTACCAGCCTGCTTGGCCGCCTTGAGCGGCAGGCCGAAGAGCGCGCTGGAGAAATTAGTATATCCAAGCACAAAAGATATCCCGTGCGAGCTCAGCCCCATATCATACCGCTGAGGTCCTGCCAGATAGTAGGTATCAGAAGGGTCCGAAAAGTTGGCAAAGGCAGTGTGATAATTGGAAAATCCGTACTTGTATGTGAAGCCAAGGAATATCTTACTATGCGGACGGGCAATAGCCACTCCGGTGGAGAAGTGCAGGTAGTTCCAGTATTCCGGATCTGCGGCTACGATGTAATCCTTGTAATGACTGCTCAGCAGCGGTATTTTGTTATTGAAATCTGTGCGAAAGCCGCCGAGCAAAGATATTTTTTGTGATAGCCTCACATCATATCCTACAGCGGCGTTGGTCACCTGTAGCGAGCCTGTGCGTATGCGCATGAAATCTGGTATCGGATCGGTACCGTAGACTGCGCTCGGGAGGGCATAGACATTGTTAGTGCCACGCAGCAGGTCATATTCCTTTATCGCAAAGAAATATTCGGCAGATACTGCCACGCGAAACTTATCATTGCCGTACTCCAGCCCCAGAGAGATACTAGGTGGGAGCTTGTACTTCGTATGGATATTATGCTGATCTCCTACGATGGTCAGGTTGGGATATTTATGAAATATACTCAACGTATCTCCGGCAGGCAGGTTGACGGCAGCCAGCGATTGATACATCTTGCCGCCACTAAAGATGGTAGTGGAGGGTAGCATCACTGCCAGGCCTATCTTATAGTTTCCAAACTTGAGCTCCATGCCCGGCTTGAAGAGGATGTAGACGTGATTGACCGCATATTTGTAGCGAGTGGTCATGGATGCGGAGTAGGGTGTAGCGCTGGGATCTATCACATCTGCCGTGGCCTGCTGAAATAACTGCCCCTGCATGCCTATATAGCCTCCATAATGCCCAAGCCCGAGCGAGAAATGCTCATTGACCTGATAGGCGGCGGCTATACCACCCCAATACTCCACATAGCTGTAACTCTGGTCATATTTAGCACGGAAGTGCTCCTGGCCCGGTGAGGAGTGGATGACATCATAATTCATATCGGCCTGCGTTTCAAAGTCAAACTTGGTGAAGTTTCGCAGTACATAGCCGTATATCATACGGAGCTTGGGGATCTTTTTGAATGAGATGGTGCCTGACAGTACCTGCGCATTGAGGTTAAGCTTATTAGATGTGAGGTCATATCCGGGGCCTGCGCCGTTTTTCAGGCTCAGGTGATCGAGGCCATAGAGGTTTGCGCTGATATTGACATTGAGCGTATCCAGAAAACCTATCGCGCCGGGATTGTAGACAAAAACGCTATTGTCACTGGCGCAGGTCATGCAGGTGCCTCCCGTGAGTATGGAGTAGGCGCTGTAGGCCTGGGTCCAGTAGTTGTTTTGCGCAGTGGCAGGCGCCAGGCCGAGCAGCGAGCAGATGACAAGGCAATAACGTAAAAACCTATGGGGCATGCGTGGGTATCCTACGCCCCATGCTGCAAAGGAGATACCAACTCCGCCCTACCCCAAAAGAAAAGCGGCGCCGATAAACGACGCCGCCCATGTAAACCCTGGTCAAATAATGAAAAAATTACTAGTTGATCTTGCGCCAGACCGTGCCGTCTGACATGAGCTGCACTGATGTGCCGGTAGCTATTGACGTAGCCGTGGAGGCATTGCCAGTGGTATAGCTGCTGGTAGTCAGCGCCGCAGAACCATGATTGGTAATAATGTAGATACGGCCCTGGTATGAGCTGGCTGATGGAAGCGTCACCGTGCTGCCGCTGCCACCTGTATAGATCACGCAGTAGTGCGAATCACCTAGCGTAGTAGACGCTGATATATTGGTGATCGCTGCCGCAAAGGAACCATTCACTGTGAGCTGAGAAGTAGCATTGCCCGTATTGATGCCTGTGAAACCTGTGCTATGCTTGATAATGAGCGGCTGGCTCTGTATCGTACCTACGCTGTCATAGCGATTGAAGAAGAAGTCCGGATTAGTATTGCCGCTCTCTGTTCCGTTGCTCTTGCCTATCTTCCAGCGCAGCGCAGAGCTACCGGATTTGTATGTATAAAAAGCTACTGCTGCTTCAGATCCTGATGGGGCAATCAGATTAGCGTAAGAACTCGTAGAGTCACTCTCTATAGCGACCGTCGCTGCTGAGGATACCGAGGTAGTCTTGAGATGTAGCAGTGATGTAGGAGCGGTAGTGCCGATGCCTACATTGCCGGAGTTGTTTTTGTAAATATTATTTCCTGATGTGGTCCACTGGCTGGTGCTGATAGCGGAAGGATTGACCCAACTTGCTTTGCCATTGGCATCACTCTGCAGGATGTAGCCACTGGCCTGAGTGCCGTCCTGGTATTTGAGTTTGCCAACCACTACTAATGTGGTGTCTGGTGTGCTGGTACCGATACCGGTGAATCCGCTTTTGAGGATGGTCAGTGCATTGTTTCTGGCTGATGCCGAGCTACCATTGCCGACGGTAAATATCCTGTCAGACGAATTGAAAGAGCCGGTAGAGCCTGCAGTATAAGTTTTAGCAAAAAGGCCGACTACAGCCTCACCGTAAGACGGCGCTGCATTGCCATAACCCACGGCTACAGCTGCTGTACCAGATGCATTATTATGCGAGCCAAAGGCCGAGGCATAGTTACCTGTAGCAGAGTCTACCTCCCCCACGGCTATAGATGACCTGGCGCTGGCTGTATTGCGGTAGCCCATAGCTACACCGAAATTACCGCTAGCATAATTATTAGCGCCGGTAGTGAATGACTCGTCTCCTGATGCGGTATCACCGTATCCGAGCGCAGCAGCGTACTGCCCCGAAACGACGTTTCCATATCCCAAAGAGGCAGAAGCAGTACCTGTGACCACATTGCTGGCACCCGCCAGAAAGCCATAGTCCCCGGTCAGGACGTTGTTTTGTCCTGCCATAGCAGCTGAGATTCCAGTGAGCACATTGCTTACCCCGCCCAGTATGACACTCCCCGGGGCAGTCTCCACATTGCTCTGGCCACCTACTACAGCGCCATAATAGCCTGTCGTTTCATTATTAGTACCTCCGACAATAACCGCATAAGATGACACTGTGGAATTGTTGTATCCTCCGATGATAGCGCTATATACACCACTATTCTCATTTCTCCGGCCAGCCACGATAGCTGCGTTTTGAGATACCAAGGAATTGGAATCTCCACCCAGTATCACAGAACTGGTACCGGACAGGCTATTGGTCTGACCGGCTATAATAGCTCCGGATGAACTAGACAGAGAATTGCCAACACCACCCAGGGCTGCAGAGTAGTCTCCGGAAACTGTATGCTGGCTGCCTATGGCTGAGGCTGCATAGCCACGCACAGCATGCCCATAGCCACTCGCAAAGGCATTGTCAGATGTGATTGCCAAAGACTGTCCGAGCGCTACAGAGCGAAGGCCCGATACAGTATCTGCATAGCCTGCTACAAAGGAATTGTAGCCACTCACATAGCTGTGGTCGCCAAAAATAGCCACGTGGTTTGCCGTGCTGGTATTGTCCTCACCAAAAACAGCTGAAGCGGTGCCACCAGCTTTGTTATTGTGGCCGGTGGCAAATGAGTAGGTGCCCGTCACTGATAGATTTGTACCACTGGCAAAGCCGTAGCCGCTACTGATCGTATCGAGGTAACCGGTAGCGAGAGAGTTGATACCTGTCACACGGTTGTGATCGCCAAAGACAGCGGTATGGTCTGCAGAGGCTGTATTGTCACTGCCAAACACAGCGCTGCTGCTCTGGCTCACGATATTGCCGGAACCGCTCACGATGTTATTATCGCCTGCTACCTGATTATTACTCCCATTGGCAAATGAATAATTGCCAGTCATGGTATTGCCGGTGCCAGTAGATACTGAGGCCGTGTTGGTGTTATAGATATTATTGCCAGATGCCGCCCAATAGCCGGAAGATGAGGACAGCGTGGATGGGTCCACCCAGGTAGCATTGCCGCTGGCATCACTCTGCAGCACGTAGCCGGATGCTGCGCCGTTTTTCATCTGGAAGTATTTGCTGGTGAGGCTATCGTTTATGGTCAGGTGCTTATTGGTAAAATCACCGTAGACTAAAGGACTGGTGGTCGAGGTGTTGGCTATATAGAGCTTATTATTAGTGGTATCATTGTATCCCGCCTGAGAACCGAGGAAAACATTGTACGAGCCGGTATTATTACGACCGGCATCACGGCCTACCATGACGTTGTAGCTCCCTGTATTGAGATATCCGGCTCCAGCTCCGAGATAGGTATTGTACATACCATTAGCTATGATGCCCGCACTGACACCGACTGCAGTATTGGCCAACCCTGTAGTAAGGTCGCGTAGCGCATAGATACCCAGGGCAGTATTATATGATCCGGACGTGCTGCTCTGCAGGCTTTGGCGGCCTATCGCTATATTAAGAAATCCGGTAGTAGAACTCTGCATTGCATTAGTACCGACACCTATATTATCTGACCAGGTGAAGTTATCACTGGATCCTGCTGCACTGCCTATATACACTGAGCCATTGGTATTACTTACACTCAGCTTTCCCTTTTTCATTACAAAATATTCCTTGCCCCCTGTAGTGAAGTGTATGGCACTATCAGAGCTCTGCTGGGTCTCTATACGGGTAGCACGATCACTGCTGGCTATGAGGCTCATGGTGTCGCTGCCTGTCAAAGCAGACGGGCTGACCCAGGTGGCATTGCCACTGCCATCACTCTGCAAGATGTAGCCAGTGGCAGCTCCACTTGTGACCTGCAGGGATGTGGTTTTTGTCTTGCCATTTACATCGAGCTTCTCCGTAGGATTGGACTTACTGATACCCAGCTTGTCCTGATTGATATATATCACATTGCTGGTAGTAGGCGTATGGACCACTATTGGGTCTACGTCCACGCCTTCTTCATGCAGGTAAAAGTCGGTGTTATTGCCATCTATGCTCCACTGGCGTGCCGCAGCGGTCAGGGCTAGCCTGGCGTCAGAGGCAAATGAGTCGCTATTGATCGTCACGATGTCATAGCTATTGCTGCCTGCGGTTGTTTTAAAATTTGCATTGCCCGAGGTGTCGAAACTTAAACCATTATTGCCAGTACCATTAGAGATGTAATGGCTGCCGAGGTTTATATTTTGTGTAGCGGTATGATTGCCCAGATTGTCACCCGTGCTGCTGAGGACTACCGCATTGCCGCCAGAGATACTGAGCGTATCACCGCTGATGGCCAGTGTCTGTGCATCCGCGCCGGTAGGCCCGGTAGCACCTGTAGCTCCGACGGAGCCATTGCTACCTGTGGCACCAGTAGCGCCGGTAGCCCCATTACTGCCTGCAGTTCCTGTCGGGCCAGTAGCACCAGTGCTGCCATTGCTGCCGGTGGGGCCAGTACCGCCTGCGCTACCAGCACTGCCAGTGGGACCTGTAGCACCTGTGATACCGGTAGCGCCTGTCGCGCCTGTAGCACCTGTAGTGCCGGTGGCTCCGGTGGCACCCACGCTACCATTTGCGCCAGTGGGACCCGTGGCTCCATTGTTACCATTTGATCCTGTAGCGCCTGTAGCACCTGTAGTGCCTGTCGTACCATTGCTCCCCGCAGTGCCGGTAGGACCAGTAGGGCCCGTGGCACCATTGGTACCATTCAGACCATTAGCTCCATCATTGCCTGCTGTACCGGCCGGGCCGGTGGGGCCGGTAGCACCGCCTGCACCTGTGGCACCCGTAGCACCACCACCCGACCCGGTAGGTCCAGTGGGGCCGGTCGCGCCGGTAGCTCCTCCGCCAGTACCTGTAGGACCGGTAGCGCCTGTCGCGCCTGCGGCTCCCGTAGCACCTGCGGTCCCGGCAGCGCCAGTAGGACCAGTGGGACCAGCAGCACCATTTGTTCCGTTGGTTCCATTGGCACCATCAGCGCCCGCAGGTCCTGTAGGACCGGCAGGACCATCATTGCCATTCAGACCGTTGCTGCCGGTAGCGCCTGTCGGGCCATCTACACCATTGGCACCTGTGGGTCCTGTAGCACCGTCCAAGCCACTAACTCCGGTAGGCCCTGCAACCCCAGTGCTACCTGCCGTGCCTGTGGCGCCTGTAGGTCCTGTGGCGCCCGCTGTACCATTAGCCCCCGTAGCGCCAGCATTGCCCGTAGGGCCTGTGGCACCTGTAGGAGAGTTGGCTGCATAGAGTGCGTATGGTACACTCATGAGCTGAGAGGTACCCATGTCCGTATAGTTAGTACCGCCTGCGGGATCTACCTCTACCTGCAGGTATTTGTTTCCATTGCCCCAGTTGACTGCCGAGAGGGTGCCCACACGACCTATGGTGAGGGTGAAAAGACCAAATTGATTAGTAGTCGCAGTCTGCACCTCCTGAAATATAATACCTCCTGTAGCCGAGGTATTGTGAATAGTGAAACGGACCGCTACCGTAGCATTGGCCACGACCTGTCCTTGTGCGTTTCGCAAAACAGACTGATAGCTGATGCCCTGCGGAGACTGGGCATACGAGCCCAGCATGCTGACAAGCATAATAAATTGGAATAAATACTTTTTCATGTTGACCGGATTTTGGGTGATTTGTTTGCAATCTGTGACGGTCAAACTTCTTAGAATCCTTTGAATATCATATGACATAATAGAGCGAGCTGTGTAAGAAAAATCCCGGGAAATACGGCAATCAAAACCACCCAAACAACTGAATGTCAAACAACTAATATGAAGCTCTTTTATAAAAAGTGTGTCGGATACATCTATCCCATATCTTGATCTCTATCTCCTTGTGAAAGGTAAAAAACTACTTTTGTCATATGCGCACACTTGAGCTGATCAAGGCACTGTCAGATCCCGAAATAAAAGAGGTAGAGAAACTACTATCCGGAGGCAAGCGGGAGGGACTATTGCTACTCTTCAAAGAGCTAAAGAAATACGCAGGTAAAGCAGAAAAACCCACTCACGAGGAGTTATTTACCAAGGTAATGAAGGAGCGCTACCATAAGGATAAAGACTACCTGCTCCGAAACAGAATGCGCCAGGTCAATGAAGTGCTGTATGAATACCTCGCGACCGATGCATTTAAAAAAGCTATTGCTACTGATGATACTACTTTTCACTTCTGGCTAGGCAAAGCATACTACGACAGGAAGCAGAAGAACCTTTTTGAAACAGATATAGACGGTTTCATAGCTCAAAGCAAATCAGAGATCGTGCGCAGCCCTACCAATCTGCCAGATGCTGTCAACAACCTCTTTTCCCTAAAAACACTGTGGATGATCAATAACGATCCACGTGTACCAGAGAATGCGGAGCGCCAGATAGCCGCTATGGAAGAATGGATGGAGGAGCTGACCCGGCGCACTACCTATAAGGTACGGGAAATGGAAGCACGTAAGGCATTCATAGAAATGATGCTGGGCCATATGAAAGGCCAGCAACCTGCCGTACAGCCGGACGACCAGCAGACACTGGACCTCACGAAAGCCGAAGACTGGTTTGCGCGCTACCTGATACTGAAAAAGCGAGTGTACCAAAGCCATGGCGCAAGCCGCATACCGATACTGGAGGAGATGCTGGAAATAGGAGACGTACCTGCGCACAGAGCTATACTCGGTCTGAATGACGCTACTACCAATCTGACCAACCTGGCCACAGAGCAGATAGTAGCCGGATACTATGACAGGGGAAATGATACGCTGGAAAGACTACTACTGCTATGCAAGAGGAATCAGGAACCTGTACCTATAGCTGCCCTGCAAAACTACATAACGAACCAGATGAACCTGGGCCAATACGACAAAGGCCTGAAAATATATGACCAATACCGGAATGAAATAGATAGCGGCCGCTCTGCGGGGGCCACGGCTGTAGCTGCATGCTACCTGTGGCTGATGCAGGGGCAGGGTGACCGGGCTATCAAAAACCTACCCGAGCATACGTCGCTCACGGCTCATCACCATATCCAATGCAGGTTTGTTTATCTCATATCCTTTGTGATGAGATGTGAATATGACCTTGCGCGTACGGAATGCGGCAACCTGAAGCGCCAGATAAAAAGAACAGAGGGTATAGACCAGGATATACAGCTGAAAATAGCCAGCCTATATGATCAATACCTGAAAGTACATGTACAGCAAAAATCCGAACAACAGAAAAAGCTTGATCAACTGCGCCTCTCACTGGAGACCCAGTATGCCCAGTGGGATAAGGTAGCTGCGCGTGAATTACAATTGCGCTGGCTCATGGTACACCTGAAAATAAAATCGGCCTGAAGCTACCTCCAGGCCGATCATATCACTGTCAGATACCTTTATCTGATCAGGGTCAGACTTCCGTCTTTTATTTTCTTCTTGCCATCGAGGTACACCAGCTCCACTACATAAGTGTAGACTGCAGGCGGCTGCAGTACTCCCTTGTAGGTGCCATCCCAGGAAGCCCACTGATTGTCTCCGGAGTCGAATACTTTCTCTCCCCAGCGGTTGAATACGCGCATGGTCACAGTCTTGAGGCCGGAGCCATATACTGTAAACTCATCATTAGTACCATCTCCGTTTGGCGAGAAGGCATTAGGTATATAATTGTCCGGACCATGATTGACACGTACTGTGGCGCTGGCTGTAGCCGTACAATTTTTGCCATAGGTCACGACTACGGTATAGTCCTGGCGCTGATATGGAGTAGCTACAGGTGCAGGGCAGTCGACACATGTCAGGCCTGCAGACGGAGACCAGCTGTAGGCTGTGACAGTCTGACCGCCCGGATTATCTACGAGGAGATCCAGTGTGATGCTGCTGCCCAACTCCAGTGTCGTATCCAGCGGGTTGATAGCTACATTGACAGATAGTGGTGTCTCTACTGTGAGTGCAGTATCGAGATGACAGCCCTTACTATCTATAGCCTCTATCTGGTACACTCCCGCCGCGAGGTCATAAAAGTTTGGATTATCCTGAGGAGTACCACCATTGAGAGAGTATGTGTACGGTGGATTGGTACCCGGTGTGCCGCCTGTCACAGTGATCACGGCATGCCCATCTGTAGAGCCTACGCAGCTCACGCTATCTGCATGCAGGTAGGTGACTGACATAGGTGGCGGCGCTACGAGTGTCACTGAGTTAGATATGGTACAGCCATGGGCATCGGTGAGTGTCACGGTATAGGTGCCCGGTGCCAGGCCTGTGATGGCATTGCTGGTAGATGATACCGGAGCCCAGCTATATGTATAGCCAGGTGTACCCCCTGCCCCATTTGCCGTTATAGCCCCATCCTGTGCATTGGCACAGGTGATCTGGGTCACGGTGGTATCTATAGTAAGCTGTGTAGGATCATGTAGCGTGACAGCTACATTTTCCGAGCAGCCCTTGCTGTCATACACTACTACCAGATAAGGATTAGGCAGAGCAGCGAGACCCGTCACAGTATCCGTCATCTGATAGTTCAATCCATTATAAGTATAGTAATATGGCCCCTGGCCACCACTGGCACTGAACCACATTTTACCATTGGCATCTCCATGACACAGAGGATCTGTCCAGTCTGCTACGGCTACGAGCTGTGATGGCTCATCTACCAGTACACTGGTCTCAGCTGTACAGCCATAGGCATCTGTCACAGATACTGAGTAGATATCAGATGAAAGTCCGGTAGCAGGATTGGTTATAGTGCTATTAATATCTGACCAAGCGTAGCTTATTATCGGCGCACCATTGAGCGCTGTCACCGTAGCGGTGCCATCATTGCCATCAAAGCAGCTGGTAGGTGTACTGGTGATATCCAGGTGCAGGACATAGAGGGTATCTATATTCACCGAGCTGGAGAAGGTACAGTTGTATGAGTCTGTAATGATCAGCGTATGTGAACCTGCCGAAAGGTTACCTTGCGTAGTACTGCCAAAGGTATTATCCCAGTTGTAGCTATATGGCGCAGTGCCGCCACTGACCTGTACGGTGGCAGAGCCATCATTGCTGGTCTCGCAGTGTGCTGCAGTAGTACTGATGGTAGTAGAGATCTGAGCCGGCTGGGTGATAGTAGCGGACACAGTGGTAGAGCAACCATGCGCATCTGTCACAGTAGCGGTATGGGTACCGGCATCCAGATCATTGGCTACAGTGGTAGTAGCATTAGAACCGGACCATGTGATATCATATGGAGGCGTGCCTCCGGAAACAGATATCCATGCTGTGCCATCGGCCGTACCGTAGCAGGTAGTAGGATGTGTAGAATCCAGTACTGCTACCAGCTGGGATGGCTGGCCGAGCGAGGCCTGATCATTAAACGTACATCCATTGGCATCGGTGATGAGCACTGCATAGGTACCCGGACCGAGATTACTGAGCGGATTGCTGCCGCCTGGTGTCCAGGTAATAGTATATGGTGCTGTACCGCCATATGCACTATCACTCAGCGCCCCATCCGCTGCTCCATAGCAGGTGATGAGCGTGGAATCTATCTTGTCTCCCAGTGCAGGTGGCGAGGTGACGGGATAAGTATTGGCCACAGTGATACCATTGGCGTCTCTCACAGTCACAGTATAGCTACCAGCACAGAGATTTGACACAGACGGGCCGGTAGTTTGCGGTGTAGTATTCCACGTAAATGTATATGGTGAAACGCCGCCTGACGCAGTCACAGATATCTGTCCTGTACATTGACCGTAGCAGTTATTGTTGGTAATAGTAGCTACGACATCGATAGGTGGCGGGCCGGAGACGTGTGCTGTATCTCTTACACAGCAGCTATTGGCATCACATACTGTGATAATGTATATGCCGGTATCCAGACCGGTAGCATTAGGCAGGCCACTGACAGATGGTACACTGGTATATGTATAGCCAGGCGTACCGCCGGAGGCGGTCACAGTGATAGTGCCATCATGAGTCCCTGCACCACTGAGGCTGGTAGTAGCAGCAGTAGATATCACCTGCGTAGGCTGTGTGATATGTGTCGTGCCAGTCACGCTACAGCCGCTATTGTCAAATACCTGTACGGAATAAGTACCTGCAGGCTGATTGGTCAAGGTGGTGCCAGATCCTGATGGATTCCAGACATAAGTATATCCCGGTCGTCCACCGCTGGCAGTAGCTGTCACGGAGCCTGTACCACCGCCGTAGCATGGTATATTGGTAGAATCCAATCGTAGCGTCAGTGGCGCCGGAGCTACCAGGCGCGTGGTATCACGGCCGATACATCCCTGCGCATCTGTGACCTGCACCGTGTAGGTACCCGGACCCAGGCCTACTGCACTATCCACATTCCCTGCTACGAGTGGCGACCACACGTACTGATACGGCGCTATGCCGGCATTCATATAGAGGTGTATCCGGCCATCTGTCTGACCTGCGCAGGAGATAGAGTCTACTAGCTTAGGTACAGGCAGGCCATTGCCTACGGTCACGGTGATAGAGTCTACGAGTGTACATCTGCTGCCACCTGTCACTACGACGGTATATGTAGTGGTCTGGGATGGAGTGACTGTATATGTAGCAAAGGTGGGCCCTGTACCACTAGGTGGCGCAGTACCTGCACTGGCTGTCCATGTATAGGTAGCCGTAGCAGGGCGGGCAGAGTCCCCGGTCAGCAGCGCATTGAGACGGATAGGCTGCACGCTGCAGACAAATGTATCAGGACTCAGTGTGAGTTTAGCTGATGTATCCACATTCACAGTAGCATAGGCATAGTTAATACAGCCATTGGCTGAGGTGAGTGCTACCTGATAGGTAGTAGTAGAGACAGGGTGCGGTACCACCGTATCGCCCGTAGTAGGCGTAGGCGCATTAGGGCCGGAAGATGGCGTCCACTGGAGGTTTGCATTATTCAGATCAGTGATGCACATATTGAGCCTCATGTTTGGCCGCTGGAAGAGGCTGGCATAAGTAGTACTGGTATTCTGCTGCACACCTATGATGGCACACTGCCCCTGCGGATCATTGCCGTAGGTACACCATACAGACTTGAATGGCGTAGTAGTGTACTTCATCTTAGGATTCGTATTGCCACCATTTGCATTATTGAAGCAGATATCTACGATCAGATTTGATACACCATCCCAATCATAGGCGGTCTGGAAAGTATGCGTGTTCCATCCATTCACCGGAGTATAAGTAGCCGCGGTATATACTGTAGTAGAAGAACCGCGGGCGAGGAAAGCATTATCGAGCGAGTCATTGCCCACACAGGCCAGCTTGATAGTAAAGTCAGTGAGTGGTGCGCCACTATTCAACGTACCTATCTGCAGGCTGAGGGATTTGATCTGGCCGCCGGTAGGTACCTGGCCCATGATCTCACTGGCATGTATCAGAAACTGGTGATGTGCAGACTTGTAATAAGAACCGTAAGGTGCAGGATATACGAAGCCCGTGCCGCCCTGTGTAGTAGTGCCGGTACCCAGATTCACTGTCGTACCTGGGGCTGTACAGGCTGTCACTGCCGGACCGCAGCTATTGGGATTGGCCAGTGCTACGAGCGTGACAGGGTCTCCCGGACATATCACAGTCGGGAAGGCCGTAGCCCTTACATTCGTACCAACGTTAGGCGAGGTATTGACCAGTACGCTATCGATGAGTTTGCAGCCATCAGCCGAGGTGACCTGGACTTTAAACCAGGTACTTGCTGCCAGCGCATTGATCAATGTAGTGGCGGATGTAGGGCTCTGTACCAATGCCGGCTGCAGCCACTGATAGGTAAACGGTCCTAGATTAGAAGTAGACGGTGTGACCGTGACTGTCGTGTTTGAGTATTGACAAACGGTAGAATTGGATGTAGATGTAGCGAGGTCAAAGAACGGGATATTGATCGTGACGGTATCGCTGCAGCCAGGGCCAGTGGTCCAGACAAATTTGTAGGCACCGCCTGTATCAAAGCCTGTGATAAGACTATGATTCACCAAAGGAGAATCTATGTGTGTAGCGTGCGGATTAGTAGATAGTGCCGACCATGAACCGGTGCCGTATGCATTCATTTGTGCAGTATCATAGCGGCATATATTCTGGTCCGGTCCGGCATCGGGGCGCTGGGTCACATTGACCGTGAGGGTATCTGAGCAGACCCCGGACGACCACTGGAATAAATACGTACCAGCCTGCGAAAATCCCGTGATAGTAGCCGTAGGTGAGCTGGCAGGCGTGATCGTAGTACTGGCAGGACCTTGTATCTGGGTCCAGGTGCCTGTACCGGTAGCATTGGTAGTGATAGAGGTGCTCGGAGATGGGCAGCTGATATACTGGGTAGCTCCCGCAGACTGCAGTACATGGATCGTCACGTCATCAGTGACCGATACAGGATTGCCACACCCATTGTAGGTGGCTACTGCTGTATAAGTGGTGGTACGATTATTAGGCGGGCAGACACTGACCGTAGGGCCGGAGCCTATAGGAGTAGCACCCTGAAACCAGTTTACGGTCACGATCGAGTTGCCGGCCGGGGTCCAGCGGTAGCCATCATTTGTGGCAGCCCACTGGGACACATTACGGCCAGGCACAGGATAGGCCACTGTACCCGTAGCATTCTGGATACCCTCTATGGCCAGGCCATTGTTCCAGCCGGTACAGATAGCCTTATTGCCTATATAGACCTCTATCACGTTGGTAGTCTCATACAGCACGATCTGGCTGGTGAGCAGCGTATTGGGGCAGGTACCTGAGTTGTAGTATGGCGTTTGATAGTAGGACACCACAAATTTCCGGCATGGTGCTGAGCCAAAGGTGGCATAATTCACATAATTGGAATCCTGCACGCTGAGGAGGAATGGCGCCACATCCATATATGGCCCCATGATACAGTTGAGCTGGTTTTGCGCACTAGGTAGCGGATTATTGCCAGGGCTGCCAGTTTGAAGGTTCCATGGATTGGACTGGCTGGCATAGGCGGTATTGAATGAGATCATACCGTTATTACCTATTACGCATTGATTATATGCATTGCCGAAAAAGCAGAAGGTAAATGGCAGGTTTATGATACCGCTATAGTAGTCATCCTGTGTGTAAAAGGGATTGGGAGGTGCTATGCCAGAGAGGTAATTGTAAGGAGTATAGGATATAGGTGCCAGGGTGTAAGACGTAGTAGCAAAAGCCGGTAGCCAGGAGGCGGTCACATTCGTACAGTTGGTACCGCACGGGAGGTTTTGGTCGGGGCCGGCATCGACGAAGGGGCAAGGATACTGCTGAGCACTCGCCACCAGCGACAGTATGACCAGGCTGAAAGACAATAGAATCTTCTTCATTTAATAATCAAGATTTAAAAGGACTAGAGAACAGGGTACACAAATTTAACCTTTATGCCATACAAATAAAACATAATCCCCTGTGTCACATGCGGATGCACTATGTCGCCGGGACGTTGCACGTGTCGGTAAATTTTGTCCCAACTGCTAGATAAACAGCACAATAGTGTGCCAACATGAAATAAAACCTGCCTGCCTGCCGCCAAAACAGATTTGTTAAAATCTCGTGGAAAGTGATTATTCTACCGGTACGGATTCCTGATGAGTAGCCAGGGAACGCATTTGCCAGCCATAAAAGGCCAGGTAGATAAAGCACACCACACCCACCACATAGCTGTACTGGATCCCGATGAGCGGCACTATATCTGAGCCCGCCGGTATGTGCGTAAGCGCTCCCGAGGCGTCGCGACCGATCTCAGAGATATAGCCCTGAAACATGCTGACAAAACCTCCGCCCATGATCATCATGATGAGGAAGCTGGAAGCATCGTTGGTACGGCGGCCGAGGCCTGTGATACCGAGGGTAAAGATACATGGCCACAAAGTAGAGCAGAAGAGGCCCACACTGATAAAGGCGTACACGCTCACGATACCATCTGCCAGCATACCTATGATGAGCGCAGCTATACCCAGTGCGGAATACAGCACGAGCTGCATAGCTGGCTTGCCATTGGTCAGCATATTGCCGATGATGATGACGGGGATGATGGCGGCGTAAATGTAAAACGGCGACAGGTCGCGCCCTGCGATGGCATTGACCAATAGGAAGATGCCAAAGGCTGCATATGGCAGCACAAAGTTGAGTACCTTCTTGACCGCTTCACTGACATTGAATGCACCTACGGCACTCGTCCACCTGCCTATCATGAGGCTGGCCCAGTAGAGAGAGACGTAAGGCGACACCTGATCTGTACGGATGCGCAAATGCTGCTTGAGAAACTCCGGCAGATTGGAAGCAGTCGATACCTCTACACCTACATAGAGGAAGATGGCGATCATGCCCATCCACAGTTGCGGATAGCTGAAGATACCCCTCTCCTGCCCTGCTTTGGCAGTGGTTTGTTTGGCTTCGGCCTGTATATGGTTTGGCAATGAGGAGATGAGGATGAGTGCCGCTACCACCAGGAAGGCACCACCCAGTATCAGGTAGGGTGTCTTGACAGAGCCGAGGTCCTTCAGCGTAGCGCCTACGGCTGTGCCAAAGATAGCGAGGCTCACTACCACCGGTCCTATGGTCGTACCTACATTATTGATACCACCCGCCAGGCTGAGCCGCTGCGAGCCACTGGCCGGATCGCCGAGGTGTATGGCGAGAGGATTGGCAGCTGTCTGCTGCAAAGAAAACCCGAGCCCGACCACAAAGAGGCCGGTGATGAACAATGCAAACGAAGATGTCTCCGCTGCAGGATAAAATAGTAAAGTACCCAATGCAGAAATACCAAGACCGAGTGCAATACCGCCCTTGTAGCCCATGCGGTTTAGCAGGTCCTCTCCCAGCAGCCACGAGATCAGCAGATAGATGATAGACCCCACAGTGTACGCTGCGTAAAAAGCCAGTGAGACCATCTGGCTCTGCCACTGCTCCAGCTTCAGGTGATCTTTGAAGACCGGTATCAATATATCATTAGAAGCCGCTACGAAGCCCCAAAAGAAAAAGACAAGCACAAGTGTAGCAAAGCCGGAATTGTTGGATTTAGGTTGGGTCATGAAGTGTATTTCACTATTCGTTATTCTCTATTCTCTATCTCAGTCTATTTTGGTCACTGGCACATCGGCATCAGCAGATCCCCATGCCTTATTGGGCTGTGGTCCCATCTCAAACTCTATCTCGCCGCCTTTGGCTATGTCATCATATGTGATGTATGACCTAGTATAGTTGCTGCCATTCAGCTTTGCCGACTGGATGTAGACGTTGCCCTTTGCATTGTTGTTAGCTTTCACGGTAAATGCCTTTCCATTCTCCAGGTGCATGGTCACGTGGTCTGCCAGCGGAGAGCCTATGGCATACTGATCGCTGCCCGGACATACAGGATAGAAACCCATCGCGCTGAAGATATACCAGGCGCTCATCTGGCCGCAGTCCTCATTGCCGCTGAGGCCGTCCGGCTGGTCGCGGTACATCTCGGCGTCTATACGGCGCACGATGGCCTGCGTCTTCCACGGCTGGCCGGCATAGTTATACTCGTAGGCTATCTGGTGGCTCGGCTCATTGCCGTGGGCGTACTGGCCTATCATGCCGGAGATATCGGGCTGCTTGTGGCCGTGCAGCACGGGTGATGTATTAAAGATCGAGTCCAGCTTATCCGCCAGCTTCTGCTTGCCGCCCATCAGCTTCATCTGACCAGAGAGGTCTTGCGGCACGTAGAAGGAATACTGCCAGGCATTGCCCTCCGTATAGTTGTGATTGACCTCGTATGGATCAAATGGCGAGAGGAAAGAACTCTCACGCGGACGCATGAACCCTGTAGACGGGTCGTAGAGGTTCTTGTAGTTCTGTGCACGCTTGATATAGTAGTTGTAGTCATCGGTCTTGCCGAGTTTCTTTGCCAGCATGGCTATGCACCAGTCATCGTAAGCGTACTCGAGTGTGCGGCTCACATTCTCGTGAGAGCCTGACATCTTGATGTAGCCGTGCGCCTTGTAGTCGCGCAGGCCATTGCGGTCCTCCATCGCGCTTTTCTTCATCGCCTCCAGTGCC
>CAZNDJ010000060.1:16118-21409 GCA_964571705.1 uncultured Chitinophagaceae bacterium | reverse complement strand
TGGGGCTGTCTAAAGCGCTGCGCGAAGAACTCAAGCCGCACGCTGTGAAAGTAACCTCATTGCTTCCCGGCGCTACCTATACAGATTCCTGGTCAGGGGCAGGTATAGAAGAGTCGCGATTTATGAAGGCAGAGGATATCGCGCAGACGGTCTGGGATATCTATCATCTGTCTAAGACAACGGTAGTAGAAGAGGTGCTGCTGCGCCCGGTGCTGGGCGATATTTAGCGGTCGTAATACTTGTTTTGCAGTTTGTCTGCCAGGGCCTCGATATCTGGTCTACGCGCCAATACTTCTAACCATTTTGTGGGTATACTCTGATAGCCATACAGCAGTCCTGCCAGTCCTCCTGCCACGCAGGCGGTCGTATCTGTGTCTTCTCCGAGATTGACCGCTCTCAGCACACAGTTTGTGTAATTGTCAGTATTCATCAGACACCAGATCGAGGCTTCCAATGTGCTTACGACATAGCCTGATCCTGAAACATTGGCTCGTTTTTCATTTTCTATAGGAGCTATCTCATAGTTTCCCACCTTCAGCGCCAGCACTCTGTGAAATTTATTTAGCTCATCCATGTTGCAAATATTATGCTCCATACAGAATGATGGTACGTAATGTCGGATATAATCCAGCGCTTCTTGTTTGTTTTTGCCATTTACAATGTGCAGGGCATACTCCAGAAAGATAAAGCAAGCCAGCACGGACCTGATGTGTGCATGAGTCAACGAGGAGACGGTGCGAGTTATTTCAAAACGCTCTGACAGATTTTTGTCTTTTATGTACGCTAGTAGAGGCAAGATGCGCATCAGCGAGCCATTGCCGTTGGATTGCTCTCCCTTGCCTCCGGCAAGAGTAGGGTCCTTTACGGTTTTGAGACTTTGAATAGCACTACTTGTGGCGATACCTACATCAAAAACCTCATTATGCGCGGTCCAATAGGCATGGTCGTACCAATCGATAAACCGGTTGCCCAGATTCTTGAGGTCAAAATCTCCCATCAGCATTTCTGCGAGGCAAAGAGCAAGTGAACTATCGTCAGACCAAGTCCCTGCTGGCTGGCCATGAGTGCCATCGCCACGCATATCTACAGCCGGAGCATCATCTATCTGATCTCTTCGCAGAAATTCATAAGGGACTCCCAATGCGTCGCCTACTGTCAGGCCCAGCAGAATGTCGCGGCAAGTGTTTTTCACGGTCATCAATCATTATAAATGTTAAACGAAACAGGTCCTGGATAAAGGTATTTGAAAAATACCGCCCAGAAATATAATTTTACAGACATTAAATCTTATAAGGTCATGAAAAGAATGTTCCTCTTTGTAAGCGCAGTGATAGTGTTGAGCCTTTCTGTATCAGCTCAGAAAGCTGCTACCGTAGAGCCGGATCCTAAGGCAGCCAAGCCTGTTAATCCTAATGCGCCAAAGATCAAGTTTGTAGAGGACTCTTATGATTTCGGTACTGTGGTAGAGGGCCCCCAGGTGACACATGACTTTAAGTTTAAGAACGAGGGTAAGGAACCTCTGATCCTGTCTAATGTACATGCCTCTTGCGGCTGCACCGTGCCTACCTGGCCTAAGGAGCCTATCCTGCCGGGCAAAGAGTCTGTGATCTCTGCCACTTATAATACATCTGGTCGTCCGGGCGCTTTCACCAAGACGATCACTGTGGAATCAAATACAGGAGATGGTACTAAAGTAGTGACCATCCGCGGCGAAGTGATCAAACCTGAGCAGGACAAGAGCATCCCGCTGGCCAGGCCATCTATGCTGAGGACAAATAACTAGTCTCGGCAGCAGGCGTTACTGCCTTTCACTTTTGTTACTTGGTACTTTTTACCGACTTTAGAGGTCGCTAATAAGACACTATGCCATCTATATCCCTCAAGGGCCAGCAGATGCCCGCATCTCCTATCCGCAAACTGGTACCATATGCAGACGGAGCGAAGAAAAAAGGAACGAAAGTTTTCCACCTCAATATAGGACAGCCGGACCTCGAGACCCCAAAGCAGTTTTGGGATAAACTCGCTCACCTCGATATGAAGGTGTTGGAGTATTGCCCTAGCAATGGCTTTGCCAGCTACAGGGAGAAATTCTCTGAGTACTACAACAGACTCGGTATAAAAGTAGACCCATCTAATTTCATTATCACCAATGGCGGCTCTGAGGCGCTGCTCTTCACCATGATGAGCTGTATCAATGAAGGCGAAGAAGTCATCATACCGGAGCCGATGTATGCCAACTATATCAGCTTTGCCACTACCAGCCATATCACAGTCAGGCCTATATCATGCTCGATAGAGAATGGTTTTGCGCTCCCGCCGATAGCTGACTTCGAAAAGCTCATCACAGATAAGACCAAAGCTATCCTCATCTGCAATCCTAACAATCCGACAGGCTACCTCTACAGTCGCGAGGAGCTCGAAGTACTGCGCGGACTCGCTCTGAAGTACGATCTTTATCTCTTTGTGGATGAAGTGTACCGCGAGTTTGTGTACGGAGATGAGAAGCATTTCTCTGCGCTCAATCTGGAAGGTCTCGACAATAATGTGGTGGTGATAGACTCTATCTCCAAGCGCTTTAGCGCCTGTGGTGCACGCATCGGTGCGCTCGTGACACGCAATCAGGATATCCTTGCTGCCGCTATGAAATTTGCGCAGGCGCGTCTCAGTCCTCCGTCTCTGGGCCAGATAGCTGGCGAGAGCCTCTTTGATCTCGGTCAGGACTACTATGATGGTGTGAAGAAGGAATACCAGTCCCGCCGCGATCTGATGGTGTCATTGCTCAATAATATACCGGGTGTCAAATGCCCAACTCCGGGCGGCGCTTTCTACGCAGTAGCACAGCTGCCGGTAGATGATGCGGATGCCTTCTGCCAGTGGATGCTGGAGTCTTTCTCTTACAATGGTGCCACTGTGATGATGGCCCCAGCATCGGGGTTTTACTCTACCAAGGGCTCCGGTCGCAATGAAGTGCGACTGGCCTATGTGCTCAATGGCAATGACCTGACAGCAGCTATGGAGTGCCTTGCACAGGGTGTCAAAGAGTACCAGCAAAACAGTGCTAACGTGATCAATCTCAAAACACAGACAGTATGAACTATTGGCTCATAAAATCTGAACCTTCTACGTACTCTATAGACAATCTCAAAGCAGAGAAGCAGACCTTCTGGAGCGGCGTGCGCAACTATGCCGCCCGCAACAATATGCAGGCGATGAAGAAAGGGGACATCTGCCTCTTCTATCACTCTGTCACAGACCCAGCAGTAGTAGGCCTGGCCAAAGTAGTGAAGGAATCCTATCAGGACCCCACTACAGAAGAGACGGCATGGGTGGTGGTAGATGTGCAGTTTATGAAGAAGTTTAAGACACCTATCTCCCTGCCACAGATCAAGCAGGATAAGAAGCTGGCTAATATGGACCTGCTACGCTTGAGCCGTCTCTCCGTACAGGCAGTCAAAAAGGACGAGTACGATCATATCCTCAAACTCGCAGGAGAATAAGATACGCACTATAATGGCCGGCAAAAGCTTCTTTGATGTACTGCGCGATTCGATCCATCAGATCGTATCAGGTGAGGAGGTCACAGAAGACTCCGGTCCTCAGCAGCAGCGCAAGTTGGCCGCCAGGGCCGATATGGAGCATGCTGTGATCGTGCTCGCTACAGAGGTGATGCGCCTCAACGGCAATGCGTCAGACGAGACGGAAGCGATGCTCTTTAAGTTTCTCGAGCGCAACTTTGGCAAGACGGGTATCAAGCGCCGCAAGCAGGTGAGTGATCATGTCTTTGTAGGGCCGCAGGCTTTTACCCGTATGGCCTGCGAGCAGCTGAAGGCACTCTCTATACATGCGAGCCACATCGAGATCATCAAGCTGCTCTATAATATCGCTTCGGCTGATGACTTTGTGACGGCCAAAGAGCATAATACGATTCAGAAGATAGCAGGCTATCTGGGCATTTCTCCGGAGGAGCTCCAAGCTGTGAAGCAGCTATATAGCAAGGTTAATAATCCCTTTGCCCTGCTGGAGATGGAGGAGACCATAGAGATCGCTCAGGTCAAGACCGCCTACCGAAAAATGGTGCTCCGCTATCACCCCGATAAGCGGAAAGATAAAGTAGACGCAGAGGAAGCCAATCGCAAATTTCGCGAGATCAAGAGGGCCTATGAGCAGATCATCAGGCAGCTGAAGGGTTAATGCTTCTTCGGGAAGTTGAATAGCAGCGAGCTCAATATCGGCAGGCCAAATATCGAAACAGTCAGGATAGAAAAATACAGGTCAGTCTTGTGGCCGTCTACGATCTCTGCCATCTCTTTAGGCATGTAGGGTACGAAGAAAGACATGATCAGCTTGACACTGAGTAGCCCGATGATAGTAAAGGCGAGGGTTTCCAGAAACGGAAAGTGCTCCATCAGCTTCACAAAGTAGCCTGCCACGATCCGCATGGCTATGATGCCTATGAAAACACCGATACATACCAGCACCGTATTATCTGTGAAAGCCACCGCAGCAAAGACATTGTCTATGGAGAAGGTAAGATCCATGAACTCCACCATCAGCACCGTACTCATGAATGGTGACAGGAACTTAAAGCGCTTCTTGGTGATGTGCGGCTCTTCTATCGCAGCCTTGCCTGTCAGCTTCTTGTAAAAGAAATTGATAAAGATGTAGAGCAGATAAGCTCCGCCCACCAGCTTCAGCCAGTTGATCTTGATCAGGATACTGGCGAATAGCAGGCAGCCCCCGCGGAAAATATATGCCAGGATGATACCGATACGTAGCGCTTTCTTGCGCTGCTGTATGGGCAGGTCTCTCACCATGGTGGCCAGTACAGCCGCATTGTCTACAGACAGGAGGCTTTCTATCAGGATCAGGTTCAGGATCACAAATCCCGCCACCTTGAGGTCGGGGCCGAGGTACTGATGCAGGAAGGAAAGGATGGATTCCACGCTGGCTAAATTACAATTTATGGGCTATGCCCGTCTTGAAAATTACCTCTATTATTGTACCAATAATGCTGTGTATATGATCTGGAGCACAAAGCCCGGCACCGACCTGGTCAATAACTACTCTGCCGCCCACATGGGTACGCACCTGGGCATAGAGATCACAGACGTGGGTGATGACTATATCACAGGCCACATGCCGGTAGATGAGCGTACCAGGCAGCCCTACGGCATCCTGCATGGTGGTGCTTCCTGTGTACTGGCTGAGACGCTGGGTAGTATAGGCGGCGCTTTCTGCGTGGACATCCGTACCCAGATAGTCGTAGGCCTTGAGATCAATGCCAACCAGCT
>CAZNDJ010000060.1:1819-16108 GCA_964571705.1 uncultured Chitinophagaceae bacterium | reverse complement strand
TACATCTGGGCAAGACCACTCATGTATGGGATATCAAGATCACCAATGAGAAAGGCGACCTGGTGTGCATCAGCCGCCTCACACTGGCCGTACGTGATATGCCTAAAACAGCCTGAGGCATGGCAAGGCATAACGAACTGGGCAAACTTGGCGAGGATATAGCAGCCACCTACCTCACAGGCAAGGGGCATACTATCCTCATTAGAAACTACCGACATGAGAAATCAGAAGTAGATATCATATCCCGCATAGGCGATACGATCGTTTTCACTGAGGTCAAGACACGGACTTCGGATGCTTTTGGCTATCCGGAGGATGCTGTATCTCCTCGCAAGCAGGCGCAGCTCAAACTAGCCATGGAGCAGTATGTGCTGGAGCATAATATCACCTCGGAGCCGCGCTTTGATATCATATCTATCATCACCACAGCGTCTCAGACAGATATCCATCACATAGAGGATGCTTTCTATCACTAGTGCAGAAAGACGACAGTGCCCCGGTGTATCTGTAGCGGCTCTGCGAGGCTGATACGGTAGAGCACCTCATAGGTGTAGCAGCCTACAGGCAGGTAGGAGTGGTCAAAGCTCCCGTCCCAGTCTTTATTTATGTCATACGTGCTATAGACGCGCGCTCCGCTGCGATCATAGACGTCCAGATGGTAGTATTCAGCCGGACAGTTAGTACTGATGTGAAAGTACTCACACCCTTTGCAGTCATCACTGAGTGAGATAGAGGACGGTATGTCTGGGCAGCTTTTGGCCTCATGGCAGTGAGCGATAGAGGCATCATCCCGCGCCTGCACCGCCAGTACAGATAGTGCGGCCAGCTGCAATAAAGCCCAACGAAACATAAGCCTGCTTTATATCACAAACGCAGAAGTAGTGCGGGTATTGCCGGTATCAGAATGGATAACCAACGGCCAACTGGAACCTGCCTGGGTTTTTCTTGTTGAAATACCATTTGTTGTCGCTTTGGCGACTAGGGTCGCGGATACCCATGCCGTAGTCTACACGCACCACAAAGTAGTTGAAGTCGAGGCGCACACCAGCACCCACGTCTACTGCAAATTCTTTCCAGAACCGGTTAAAAGCAAAGTTGGCATTTGGGCGGTCCGTGTCTTTATTGAATAGCCAGACATTGCCTGCATCGGCAAAGAGCGCCCCCTTAAACCACTTGAAGATATCGAATCGCAACTCCACGTTTGCCTCCATTTTGATGTCACCGGTCTGGTTAAAGAATCCTGTGCTTAGATTGGCATCATGGTTAGGATCCACGTAGCTGCCCGGGCCCACCTCCCGTACCAGAAAACCACGAAGGCTATTAGGCCCGCCGCTGGAAAACTGCCGCGTGAAAGGAATAGTCTTTGAGTTGCCATATGGTATGGCCAGTCCGAGGTAGCTGCGCCCGGCAAACACACTGTGATTTGACACCCGGTAGTAGCCTCTCAGGTCAAACTCCCCGCGTACGTACTGCGAGAAGTCTTTGTTGAAGATTTTATACGGCAGCTCTTTCGTCTTATTTGCATTGGCTGCCGCAAAGCCCGCCATCAGTATGTTGCCCGCGGTCTCCAGGTTGGTGCGGAAATACATATACCGCTTGTCATTTTTGCTCACCTGGTTATTGTAGATGAAAGTGTAGCTCGGGCCGAGTATGATCTGCTCCTGGTAGCTGCTTTTCAGCACAGGGTTTTGGTCCAGTCGCAGGTCAAAATATTTGCCGGTCTTGGGCAGCAGAAACAGGGTAAAGTTAATCGGGTTTACGATGTGCCTGATAAAGGAATTCTGATTCCACTCGTAGCCAAATGAAGCGTTGAAACCATGAAGGTTGTAAAAGAAGGTTGTTTTGCCTGCAGTATCAAAGTCATTCCTTTGTTCGTAGTTGTATGCTATAGTGAGGCGCGTCTTCGGAGCCTTCTCCTTAAACTTATATCCAAACTTCTTGCTGAATGGGAAGAGGAACTTATTAAAGTAATAAGACGCCGTAGCAGAAAAGTTCTTGGTAAAGATCTGTACCGGCTGATGCCGTCCAAATGTAAACTGCACACCCGGTGTGAAGTCAACAGCCAGGAGGTCCGAGCGCTTCGTGATGTTTTTGTTTTTGTAGGACAAAGTACCCGCTACGCCAAAGAAGCCTTCATAATTGATATTAGCCTCTGCCGATGCTGATACGGTCTGCCGCTTGCCTGGTGTCATGCTGATGATCACATTCAGGTAGCGCTCTATGCCCGGCACCCGCACGTATTCCACCGTCACAAACTTAAATATGAGCAGGCTGGATAGGGCCTTCACGGTTTTTTGATACACCTCCTTGGAGTAGAGCTGATCGTGCGCCAGGAATGCGTTGTCCAGTATCACCTGTGGGCGGATCACCTTCTTCTTATTGATAAAGTAGTACTCGCCTATGCTCAAGGTATCTCTTTTGATCGGGCCCTCTACCAGCTCTGTGCCGTAGTCTGTGGTCACATAGATATTATTGATCCAGAACTGCTGGTGTGGCATCGAGTCATTCACCTGATTGATGCGGATATTGATATTGATCACATAGGGCGAGGTGCTGGAGTCTAGGTCAAAGAATACATAGTCCTTTGTGAAGAGGAAGAAGCCGCTGTTCTTCAGGTCCGTCTCTATCCGCTGCTGCTCAGCCTTGAGGCCTACTATCTGAAACCGGTCACCGCTTTTCAGTAGTGATTTATCCTTGTGTATGCGAGTAATAGAGTCAGTGAGGAATGGTGCCACAGGGTAGGTTACCTTTCCTATGCGCCACTGCGGGCCGCGCTTCACATTGTATGTGACTGTGGTCTTTTTCTTTTTGCTGCTGGCCGTGTGAGATACCTCGGCGTAGAGGTAGCCGTAGTTTTGCAGGTACTGCGCCATGAGCTTGTCGCTCTTGTCTGCCAGCTCCGGGTCAAATATCACCGGCGCCTCACCTACTTTGTTTTTGATCCACCAGCGGGTCTTAGTTTCCTTTTGAGGGTTATTGGCTGCTGTGTACAGCCACAGGCGGAAAGGCATAAATCCAAAGGCCCTCTTATTGGGCTGCTGGGCTATCACATGCTGGAGGTCTTCATACGATTTCTGACGCTCGGTCAGGCTCTTGTCTTGTATGAATTTGACGTTGTTCTTGCGCAGCAGCGTCTGGCCTTCGGTAAATTTTTTGGAGACCCGGCAGCTACTGACGGACAGCACGAGCAGCAGCCCGAGGGCTGCGGTGATCAGGTGGTATGTACGCCGTGCATGCAAAGCTCTTATAGTCGCTTAAATCTTCTTTATTTATTACTTTGGCCCTCATGCCGGTATCCAAAGCGCAAATAAAATTTATCAGGTCACTTCACCAAAAGAAGTACCGTCAAATGTATGGTAAATTTTTGGTGGAGGGAGACAAGTCGGTACGTGAACTACTCCACAGCGCTTTCAAAATTGATGCCATTTATGGGCTGTCAGGCTGGGTGGAGCGGCATCATACTCAGGCTGTTGAGCTGCATGCCGTGTCTCCCGCAGAGCTGGCAGAGCTCTCTACGCATGAGCAGCCGGACGAGGTAGTAGCAGTAGCGCATATACCAGTACAGGAGCCCGGCACTCTATCTCCGGCTGGCCTCTACATAGCATGTGACAGGCTCAATGACCCGGGTAACGCTGGCACCATCATCCGTATTGCGGATTGGTTTGGTGCATCTGGTGTTATTTTTTCTGAAAACTCAGTAGACGTTTATAATCCTAAAGTAGTGTCGGCGGCCAAAGGTTCGCTCTTTCGCATGCCGGTCATCTATGCTGATCTGGCTACGCTCCTTACAGATAATAGATACCTCCCTGTGATAGGCACCTATATGGATGGCGAGAGTATCTATAGCACACGCCTGCCGTCGTCTGGCATACTGCTGATAGGCAATGAAGCCAACGGCATAGGAGAGGAACTGTCAGCTCTGGTCTCAAAGCGAATTTCTATTCCTGCCTTCGGCAAAGCAGAATCGCTAAATGCCGGTGTGGCTACGGGGATACTGATGAGTGAGTGGCGGAGGCAGCTGGCAGTGTGATTCGTATTCTATTGGCGGAGTATTTTCCGTATGAGTATCTATTTTAAACTCAACGCGTCTGTTTTGAGCCCGGCCTTCCGGGTCATCGGCACCATTTTTTTCATTTGGTACCAAAGGATCTGAGCTCCCCTTCGCTTTAATTAAGATCTTATTCTTTTTGATACCCTTTGACATTAAGTATTTCTTCACTTCTTCCGCACGTCGCAGCGAGATCAACCGATTATAATCTTCACTACCTTTATTATCACTATGCCCTATGACCACTATATCGAAGGTTGGTTCGTCGCTTAACGTCTCTATAAATCTCGGTAGCACTTCATCTATCACACCTTTGTAAAAATCTAGGAGCCTGTAGGAATTTGCTGCAAAAAACACTTGTTGGAAACGAACCTTATGAATGATCCACTGATAAGCGGGCATAACGAAAGTATCCCCAGTAAAGTGCCGCATGTTGGATGTTTCATTATAAAAATGAGATACGTGCCTCCGCAACTGATCTGCCTGCACTTTATAGTTTCTGCCACTATCAATGACGCTCTTGATCTCCGCTAAGCCCTCTTTGTTAGTGATGCTGATACTTACTGGTTCGAAATTGCCATTATTCACAAGATACACTGAGACTTGAAATGAATCCAGTGGTGTATTAGTTATGCCATCTACTAGCTTCACATATTGTGTATGTTGCGCAAAACCGTACAGGCTAGAAACTATTAAAAAAAAGGAAAGGAAGAGAGGTGTTTTCATTCGGTCTCAAGTCTCTTGTCTCAATATTTAAGTCTGAAGGGAAAATAAAAAACCCACACAGGAACTGACGTTAAGTTGCTTAAAGTCAGGATTTGGGCTTAGCCTTCACGCTGTAATCCGCCGTTAACCTGTTTTGTGGACGAGGCTTCAGTTGCCTGAAGTGCGGCCCGCCATTGCAAAGGACGATTATAGGCCCGGTTAAATAGTAATATCCAACTAACGCATCTTCCTGTGTGGGGTATCTTAAAAACTCTTGCCACTGCTTACGTTTCGACGTCTCCGGAGAGACAGCAGGGCAAGAGGTTAATTTTATCAAAGAACTACTGTAAAGTTACACCATTCAGATTAATTTTGACCAGATGAAACGAATAATTTTTATTGACATTCCGGCAGTACTGCTATGTCTGAGCCTGCTTTCTGGCTGCTGGAGGTCTGGCCAAAACAATGCTGCTAAAGCAGAGCATTCCGATTCTACTAAGGTGAGTTCGCATGCTATAGAGGAGGTCTCTGCCCTGATCAAGAAAGACTCTCTGAATGCAGAGCTATACTTCAAGCGTGCACAGCTGTACCAGGGGCTGGGTGATCTGAAATCCGCCCTCACTGATATGTACCTGGCAGGAGTATTGGACCCGAAGAATAATGACTACAACCTCTACGCGGCAGACCTCTTTATACAGGATAAAGAGCCGAAGCGTGCGATAGCCCTGCTGGACCACGCCATCTCCCTTGATTCTTCTAATGTCAAGTACTATGTGTATGGCGGCAAGTTCGCCTATCTGATCAAGGACTACCCTACGGCACTGGCTCACTTCAATGAGGGTATCGGCATAGATATCTTCAATCCAGATCTCTACTACTGGCGTGGCATGACCTACCTGGATATGGGTGACACGATGAAAGCTATTTCGGCCTTTCAGACATGTGTAGAGCAAGACCCTAAGAATTCGGACGCGTATCTCCAGATCGGGCTGCTGCTGCGTGAGCGCAAGGATAAGATGGCAGACAAGTACCTCGATAATGCTGTCAAGGCTAATCCAAAAGCTACTGATGCCCTGTATGCCAAAGGCTTTGCACAGCAGGAGGCTGGCAAATATCAGCAATCGATAGAGACATTTAAGGAGATCATAGAGCGCGACTATAAGAATGAAGAAGCGCTATACGCTCTCGGTGTCAGCTACATGCAGGTAGACTCTATACAGGCCGCCTACAAGTATTTTGGCATGGCCATACAGATGGATCCGAAATATGCTGAGGCATACTATAAGAAGGGCCGCTGTGCCGAAGAAATGAAGCACACACAGGAGGCAAAGTCGCTCTACCAGGACTGCCTGAACATCAAGCCAGACTATAAGCTGGCACAGGATGGGCTGAAGCGCCTGGGCGGTAGCTAGGCAATGGCTCCAATTCAATACCTTTTTCTACCTTTAGCGCATGTACATACTCTATGACCCGGCAGCTATCCGCATGGACCTGCTGCCGCTCACATATATGCGCCCTGTAGCGGATTGCCGCGTGGGTATCATGACCATCCGCGAGAAGTGGCAGCACCTGCTCGGTACCGAGACCTATACGCTCTCCGAAAGCTACCTGTCCGCGAAGTTCCCTTTTTGTACAGAGGCAGGCAGTCATATCTATATCAACGGGTCTGTACTGCCCACTGCAGAGATGGCCCGCCTGGTGCAGACGCTCAGAGACGGGCAGGCCCTGCATGTGAGCGGCACGACCATAGCCTACTGTGCTGACCAGCCGCAGGCATGGCCGGACATAGAGGCCGCAGCTACCGCAGCGCACTATGTGACCTACACCGAGGACGTACGCCAGATCAGGTTTCCGTATGATGTTTTCCGACTGAACGGGGTAGAGGTAGAGGTTGATTTTAAGTTGCTTACATATGGGCGTATTTCTCAACCGATCAGTGAGACCAATACAGTGATAGGCGATAGCCGGCTGGTCTTTATAGAAGAAGGAGCGTCTGTAGAGTGCAGTACCTTCAATGTAAAGGGTGGGCCAGTGTACATAGGCCGGGATGCGGAGGTAATGGAGGGCTGCCTGGTACGGGGGCCATTTGCGCTGGGAGAGCATGGCGGGCTCAAGATGGCTGCCAAGATATATGGCGCTACCACCATCGGCCCGCACTGCAAGGTGGGTGGCGAGGTGAGCAATGCGGTCTTCTTTGGCTATAGCAATAAGGGACATGACGGCTTCATAGGCAACTCGGTGATAGCCGAATGGTGCAACCTGGGCGCAGATACCAACTGCTCCAACCTCAAGAATAACTACGGCACCGTAGATGTGTGGAACTATCCGACTGAGAGCTATCTGTCCTCCGGCATGCAGTTTCACGGGCTGATCATGGCAGACCATGCCAAGAGCGGTATCAATACTATGTTTAACACCGGCACTACAGTGGGCGTAGCAGCCAATGTTTTTGACGGAGGTTTCCCTGATAAATTTATTCCATCCTTCACCTGGGGTGGGGCAGGGGAGAAGCAGACCTTCCGTTTTGACAAGGCGCTGGAAGTGGCAGAGCGGATGATGGCGCGCAGGGATATCAAACTCACGCAGGGAGACATCGACATGATGCAGGTAGCCTCTGACCGGGATGAAAAATATCGCAAGTAAAGGACAGTAAGAAGAGACAAGCAATGAGAAGAAAGATCATAGCGGGCAACTGGAAGATGAACCTGAAAATGGACGAGGCAAAAGCACTCGCCATAGCTGTACGCGATGCGGAGAGCAGCTATCGCCATGAGGTCATATTGTGCCCGTCGTTTCCCTATCTGACCGCGCTGGCAGATGTGCTGAGGGGCAGCAAGATAGCCCTCGGCGCGCAGAACTGTGCAGATAGAGAGAATGGCGCTTTCACCGGAGAGGTATCTGCACCGATGCTGGCATCTATAGGCATACCCTATGTGATCATAGGCCATAGTGAGCGCCGCATCTACTACCACGAGTCTCACGCCGTGCTGAAAGATAAGATCGACATCGCCCTGGCACATGGGCTGAAGCCTATCTTCTGCTGCGGCGAGACCAAGGAAATACGCCTGGACGAGCAGCAGGAAAATTACGTGGAGCGACAGCTGGAGGAGAGCTTATTTCACCTCAGTGAGGATGATATACAGCGTATCATCGTAGCCTATGAGCCTGTGTGGGCTATAGGTACGGGCCTCACCGCCTCACCGCAGCAGGCGCAGGACATGCATCACTTCATCCGCACACGTGTGGCGGCCAGGTATGGGGCTGCTGTGGCAGATCAGCTCATCATACAGTACGGCGGCAGTGTGAAGCCGGACAATGCAGCGGAACTCTTCTCCCAGCCAGACGTAGATGGCGGCCTGATAGGAGGTGCTGCTCTCAAGGCTGCAGACTTTATCGCCATCATCACCGCAGTGTGATATTATTTCAAAAGACAATCAGCAATCGTGGATTATATACAGTATGAGTTTTTTACCCGTGAGGAGGCGCTTCGTGATTTCCTGATATCTATCCTGCCCGAGGTGGGGTTTGATGGATTTGAGGAGCAGCCGGATTCGGTGCGGGCCTTCATACCCGGCCCTGCGGTCAAGCAGGAGGATATACATGAGATACTACGTGACAATGGGCTGGATCATATCACCTGCCAGACCTCAGTGATAGCACAGCAAAACTGGAATGAACAATGGGAAAAGAGTTTCCATCCGCTCATCATAGCGGGCAGGGTCAGCATACGTGCGCCTTTTCACGACCCTCAGCCTGCAGACTATGAGCTGATCATAGAGCCTAAGATGTCCTTTGGCACCGGCCACCACGCTACTACTGCGCTCATGATAGAGCAGATGCTGGATATGGACCTGCGGGACAAGGATGTCGTAGACTTCGGCAGTGGTACCGGTGTGCTGGCCATACTGGCAGAGAAACTGGGTGCCACCCTTATCGTGGCGATAGATAACGAGGAGTGGGCCGTAGAAAACTGCCGCGAGAATACGGAGCGCAACAGTGTGAGCAAGATACAGGTGATATATGCCGATACTATGTCAGTAGTATCGGAGCAATATGATATCATGCTGGCCAATATCAACCGCAATGTGATCATGAAAAATCTGGAGCTGTGGCGCACTTTTATCAGGCCCGGTGGCGTTTTAGTGATCAGTGGCATACTGGTGACCGATACTAAGGATGTGACAGACCTGGCGGTCCGGCTCGGCTACACAGTGATACGCCAGCTCACACGTGATGGCTGGGTCAGGATCAGTTTCTACGCATAGGTTGGTTCATAATTTTTGACCCGCATCTAAACCCAAAACATTTTTTTTAAGTAATTTGTCCCGGTTGGAATAGATTACTTTAATTAATACTGTAACTCACAGTGGTGTGGCAGCATTGGCTACCGGCATCTGCTGCATTCATACAATACACGGAAATGACAAAAAGACTCCTGGCCCTGGCATTCATCCTGACACTGATCACGCGTGTGGACGCCCAGACTCTCACCACCTTTCCCACGGAGAGAGATAAATACATCAAGGCTGTAGACCAGATGATGACCGGCTCTAAGGCCGAGAACCTGATGCAGGCTGATGAGGATTTCAATAAGAATATCAAAAGCGGCGCTATCTCAGATGCACAGCTGCAGCAGATCATAGCCGCTACCAATGTGCTGGCTCCGCGAAACCTGGCCCCATTCCCTTATTACTACAACTTTTTCACGACGATCAACGCTTTTGCTAAAAACAAGATAGCGCCGGATAAGTTTAATAACTGGCTGGACATACTCGGGCAGGTGACCAAGGGCCAGAAGAAAGGTGACAACCACGACCTGGGCAAGTTTCTCGAGTTCTCTGTAGCATTCTTTGACAAAGGCGCACTCTACAGCTCTATGTCCAAAACATGGCGTACCGACTCAAAAGCCTATACCATGGGGTATGAATCATGGAAACCGGTCATATCTGTACCTCTATGCAAGCTGACAGGTACTACTGCCAATGATACGATCTACATCAATAGTACATCCGGTAAATTCTTCCCGACAGAAAATAAATGGTATGGCAAAGGTGGCCATGTAGACTGGGAGCGTAATAAACTCAGCTCTTCCAATGTGTATGCAAATTTCCGCTCAGAGTACACTATCAACTTTGACAATACGATATATACCGTGGACTCTGTTGAGTTTTACTACAAAGACTTCTTCGCCACTCCTCTGTATGGCAAGTTCACAGATAAGTTTGTGGGAGGTAATGACTCGGCATCATCTTACCCACGTTTTGACTCATGGTCAAAGAATGTAACACTGAAGGAGATCGTGCCTAATGCAGTTTACTCCGGGGGCTTTGGCCTGTGGGGGCCTAAGGTGATGGGCTATGGAGTGCCAGACACACCGGCCACAGTTACTTTCTACAAAAGAGATAAGAGCCGGGCCGTGACTGCATACTCACAGTCCTTTACGATCAAAAAGGGCGAAGAGGTGGGCTCGCCAAAAGCGGAGGTGATCATTTTCAATGGTAATGATACGATCTACCATCCCCAGCTGATCCTGACCTACAAGGCAAAGAACAATGAGCTGCGCCTGCTGCGCGGTGAGTCGGGTATCTCAAAGTCGAAGTTTTTTGACTCCTATCACAATCATGAGTTTGAGGTGGATGCCATTTTCTGGAATCTTGATTCCTCTCGGATGCAGTTGCGTACACTGAATGGTATAGGGCAGGTAGGCTCGATCTTTGAGTCCAACAACTTCTTTAATAAAGAGCGTATCCGTCAGATACAGGGCGGCGCTCCCTATGAGCCTCTATCTATCATCAAACGCATGTATGAGAAGACCGGTAACCGTGAGCTGAATGCTGCCGATCTGGCTAAAGCCATCGACTCTCATCTCACTGAGGACCAGGCCAAAGCACTTTACTATAATCTGGTAGAGGGTGGGTTCATCAGGTACGATGAGAATACCGGTACGGTGACCATGCGCGATAAAGTAGTAAACTATGTAATGTCAAACTCAAAGAAGCTGGACTACGATATCATCCGGCTCAAGTCTGTACCTAAGGCAGGAATGGACTATATAGATCTCAAGAATAATACTGTAGAGCTGAAAGGGGTAGATGCGGTGCCGATCAGTGATACGGCTAAGGTCGTGATATTCCCATACAACAGGTCTATCAATATCCAGAAGAACCGCGACATGACTTTCGACGGTCTGGTATATGGTGGACGCCTGGATTTCTTTGGCCGCAATTACAAGTTTGACTACCAGCCATTCACCTTTGATCTGAATGGCCTGGACTCTATGCGTATCAATATACCTGACAGTGCGGGCCGCCTGGATGCCAATGGCGAGCCGATGCTGCGTACGCTCCTTACGGATATCGTAGGTGTGAAAGGATTGCTGGAAGTAGATGCGCCTATCAATAAATCAGGACGTACACGCTTGTCACAGTTTCCCAAGCTGACGAGCAAAGACAAGTCATACGCCTACTACGATGATATAGCTGGCGGCGCGTATAAGCGTAAGGATTTTTACTTTGAGCTGCTGCCTTTCCGCCTGGATAGCCTCAATACCTTTACCCCATCCGTGATCAACTGGGATGGCCGGCTGGTATCAGGAGGTATCTTCCCGGATATCAAAAACAAGCTGCACATCATGCCCGACCTTTCATTGGGCTTTGATATCATCTCTCCTGACGGCGGCTATGCGCTGTACAAGGACGGCAGCAAATATGAAGGTGACCTGACACTAAATCACAGCGGCCTCTCCGGCAAGGGTAAGATAGACCACCTCACGGCTACTATCACCTCTCACAATATCATGTTCTATCCAGACTCACTGCACGCTACGAGTGATTCGCTACACATCAAGAAAGTGTTTGACGGAGTCAAAACACCAGAGGTGGCAAGTACCGGTAATGATGTCTTCTGGAAAACCAAGACCGACAGTATGCTGATACGTAGCGTGAAGGATAAAGCCTTTGCGATGTATGAAAACCAGACTTCTTTCAACGGCACACTACTGCTATCAGCGAAAGGCCTGCGGGGCAACGGCTTCCTGGATTGGGCGGAGGCTAACCTGACGTCAAAGGATTTCCACTTTCAGACGGAGAATCTATCTGCTGATACGGCCTCTATGAATATAAAGTCTATCTCTGGTGACAAGGTGACATTCAAAACACCAAACGTCAATGCCAAGATCGACTTTAAAAATCGTGTAGGTGATTTCAAATCGAACATACCAGATAATCCGACTGAGTTTGCCTACAACCAGTTTAAGACCAAGATCGCTGAATTTAAGTGGTACATAGATCAGAAGATACTCGACTTTCGGGTGCCGCCAGGCAGCCAGGGAGAATACTTTACCTCTACGCGTGAGAGCCAGATGGGCCTGCAGTTTCTGGCAAAGCGCGCTACCTATAACCTAGAGACATCTATCCTGCGCGTAGAGCAGGTGCCATATATCCTGATAGCAGATGCCAAAGTGATACCCGACAGCGGTATAGTAGTGGTGCAGGGAGAGGCTAAGATAGACCAGCTGCACAAGGCGACCATCGTGGCAGATACGCTCACCAGCAAGCATAAGATAGAAAACTGTACGGTAGATATTATCAGCAAGGCGGAGCTACGCGGTACTGGTGAGTACAAATTCTCTACGAAAGATCACAAGGACCAGAAGGTCGTTTTCAATAATATCTTTTGTACAAAGGAGTCATTGGGCGACTCGAAGTATAAATTTGACGCGTACAGCCTGGTGGCTAAGGGACAGATAATGGATACGACTGATGGCTTCTTCATTTATCCTAAGGTCACGTTCAACGGTGATGTGAGTTTGTTTGGCCACAATCCGTATTTGTTCTTTAAAGGATATGCCAAGATCAACTTTAAGGATCCAGCTATCACGGCTTCTGATTTCAAGATCATAGATGATGTGAATCCTGACAAACTCTACCTGCATTACGACTCTACTACCAAGTCTTCTGACGGTACACCGGTGGTGACTGGGGTGTATTTCAATAAATCCAGCGAGACACCAGTCATGTATCATGCTCTCTTCACTCCTGTGATGGCACATAGTGACCCGGCTCTCTTCAAGGCACCTGGTGTAGTGACATATAATGAGAAAACTGCAGACTATGTGATGGGTGACCCTGAGCGGGTAGACTCTGGTAGCCTGGCAGGCAATATTATGCGCTATAATGAGGCGAAGGGGATCATACGCGGCGAAGGTAAAATGAGCTTCGGTACAGACTTTGGCGTGATCAAGTATGCCATAGCTGGTACTACCGAGGTAGATCTGGCCAAGAAGCAGTACCTGTTTAATATGAGCTTTGGTATAGACATGAACCTGAATAATAAAACGCTCGATGAGAAGTTTCAGCAGATCATGGTCACTGATAATATCGACGGTCCGGATGCTGCTTATGAGGGCGACAAGTTTAAGATGGTTTACAGCAATCTGGCAGATCCGAAGGCAGATGCTAAACTGATCTCTAACCTGGCCACTGCACCTACATTCGTCCGTCCCAAGGATTTTAAATACTACCTGGTGTTTGATGATGTGCGTTTCATCTATGACCCGGATGACCTGACGCTGCGCTCCTATGGCAGGTTCAATCTGTCATTTATCGGTGAGAAGCCACTGCACAAACGTATCGAGGGCTTTATAGAAGTGGGCCTCAAGGCAAATACTTTCAATATCTACCTCAAGACGGGTAGCAACGAATGGTTCTTCTTTGAGTACCGTCCTGGTACGCTGGGATTGATATCCTCTTATGATGATTACAACAGGATCGTAGCATCTATGACTGCTGCGCCGCCTGACAAACGTAAGATAACGGGGGAGAAGGGACAGTTTTATACCTATAACATCGGCTCTACGATCAATAAGTCGGCCTTTCTGGATGCGATGAAGGATAAGTCAAATCCAAACCTGCCGGCAGAGAAGATCATCACCAAGCCGAAGATCAATCGTGACAGCCTGGCCAAGGCGCAGCTCAAGACAGAGACACCAGATACTACTAAGAAAGCCGCACCTGCCGCAGCGCCTAAGGCCGAACCTGCTGCTGCGGACAGCACAGGAGGAGAGGCACCAAAGGAAAAAGAGAAGCCTAAATCTGCAGCACAGCGCCGCGCAGAGAAGCTGAAGCAAAAGGCGGGAGAAGATCCTAGTGCTGCGCCAGCTGCCACTCCACCAGCACCGGCTGATTCATCAGGCAATAGTGCACCACCAGCGGCTACACCGGAAAAGAAAGAAGCTCCTGCTACACCACCGGCAGAGAAGCCTAAGTCTGAGGCGCCTGCTGCTACACCGCCTGCAGAGACACCAGCTGCCACACCGGAGAAGAAAGAAGCTCCGGCAGCTACACCGCCAGCTGAAGCTCCTAAGTCAGAAGCACCTGCTGCTACTCAGCCTAAGACAGAGGCCACTCCTGCACCAGCCGCTGAGAAGCCAGCAGAAACACCTGCGGCGACTCCGGTGAAGACAGAAGCTCCGGCAGCTACGCCGCCAGCTGAAGCTCCTAAGTCAGAAGCACCTGCTGCTACTCAGCCTAAGACAG
>CAZNDJ010000060.1:0-1719 GCA_964571705.1 uncultured Chitinophagaceae bacterium | reverse complement strand
AGGCCACTCCTGCACCAGCAGCTGCGACGCCAGCAGAAACACCAACAGCCACTCCGGTGAAAACAGAAACTCCGGCAGCTACGCCACCAGCCGAAGCGCCAAAGGCCGAGGTGCCTGCTGCGACGCCACCAGCTACAGCACCGGCCACTACTCCTACAGATAGTACTGCCACCCCTAAGTAAGGTACAGTCGAATTCATAAAGGCCTCTCCGACCCGGAGAGGCTTTTTCATTTATGGCACAGGGAGTATTCAGGGATTTTTCCATTTTTACAGTCTAAACAAATGTAGATGGCAGACCAGAATCCAGACCAGCAAAACCAGATCAACATAGAACTACCAGAAGAGATAGCAGAAGGCACTTATGCCAACTTTGCCATCATAGCACACTCCAATCAGGAATTCATAGTAGACTTCGTGCGCCTGATGCCGGGCCTGCCCAAGGCAAAGGTGAAGTCGCGCATCGTCCTCACTCCGCAGCATGCCAAGCGCCTGACCAAGGCACTGGCTGATAACGTAAAGAAGTACGAGCAGCAGTTTGGTGTGATAGAGGATAGCGAGACGGTACCGTATCCTATGGGCTTCGGTCCTACGGCCCAGGCTTGATACAGGGCTGTATTGTAGCATAATGCGCTGTTATTTTTGCGCTATTCTGTACACATCCACCCCATGGAGTGGGCAATTTGCCTTGATTTAACGTCTTTTTAGCATCACGTTTGTAGATACTAAAAAAATCCGGCCTTACGTTAAATCATTAAATACACGTTCATGGTATTACTTCAGATCGCTCTGGATACAGCATCAAAAGCTGCCGCCACTATAGCCAGCCAGACACCACAGGAATCCCTCAGCCTCCTTCAGCTCATAGAGAAGGGTGGATGGATACTACTCCCTATAGGCATCCTGTCTGTCATCGCTATCTTCCTGATCATAGAGCGCTGGCTCACGATCAATAAGGCGAGCAAGGTAGATCCAAACTTTATGAATAACATCCGCTCCATGCTGCTGGATGGCAAGACCGATGCTGCGCTCAACCTGTGCCGCAGTACCAATACGCCTATAGCACGCCTGCTGGAGAAAGGCATCAAGCGCCTGGGCCGCCCTATCAAGGAGATAGAGAGCGCCGTGGAGAATACTGGCCGCCTGGAGATCTACAAGCTGGAGCGTAACCTGTCCTACATCGGTATCATAGCGGTGATCGCTCCGATGTTTGGATTCGTAGGTACAGTATGGGGGGTGATCAAGATCTTCTATAACCTCTCTATGGCAGATAATATCTCTATCAGCCTGGTGGCAGGTGGCCTCTATGCCAAGATGATCACCTCTGCGGCGGGCCTCGTGGTAGGTATCGTAGCGCATATAGGCTATCACTACCTCAGTGCGCTGATAGACCGTGTGTCATATCAGATCGAGAGCACAGCTGTGGACTTTATAGACCTGATACAGGAGCCGACCAAGTAAAAGATAAGAGACATTAGATGCTGGACAGTAGACTAATGCCGGCACCTAAAAAACGTAAACGAGAAGAAGAATATTTAGTGCAGTTGTATTGTTTCAATACACACTACTCACTACTCAATACCAGTTATGCAGTTCAGAAGAAATAGCAGGATGCGAAACCACAGCGAGATGAGGGCAGACTCGCTCAGCGATATCATGTTCTTCCTCATGCTCTTCTTACTCATCGTGTCTACCATGGCTGCGCCGCAGGTGATCAAGAT
>CAZNDJ010000059.1:0-21587 GCA_964571705.1 uncultured Chitinophagaceae bacterium | reverse complement strand
TACCTCATAGGTCACCCCCAGGCCGTTGCATACCGGGCAGGCACCATATGGCGAGTTGAATGAAAATGTATTAGGCGATGGCTCTTCATAGGATATGCCCGACTCCGTACACATCAGGTGCTTGGAGAAGGTAGAGAGTGCCTCGCTGTCTGCATCCAGCAGCTGGATCAGGCCCTTGCCCTGCTTCATAGCCAGCTGTACCGACTGGCGGATGCGGTCCTTATTGTCCGCCTCCATGGCCAGGCGGTCTATGATCAGCTCGATATCATGTATCTTGAACCTGTCGAGCTGCATTTTAGGTTTCACCTCTACGATCTCGCCGTCCACGCGCACCTTCAGGTAGCCTTGTTTGCGGATATTCTCAAAAAGCTCACGATAATGCCCCTTACGCCCCCTTACTATAGGTGCCAGGATGGTCATTTTGCGGCCCTTGTGCTGGGTCAGCAGGTTATCGATGATCTGCTCTTCGGTAAATTTGACCATCTTCTTGCCCGTCACATAGGAGTAGGCCTCCGACGTACGGGCATACAGCAGACGGATAAAGTCATAGATTTCCGTCACAGTCCCTACGGTAGAGCGGGGATTGCGGTTGGTAGACTTTTGCTCTATGGATATCACTGGGCTGAGGCCGGTGATCTTGTCTACATCGGGCCGTTCCAGGCCACCTATAAACTGGCGTGCATACGCAGAGAAGCTCTCCAGGTAGCGGCGCTGGCCCTCCGCATATATCGTATCAAAAGCGAGAGAAGACTTGCCACTACCACTCAGGCCGGTGATCACCACCAGCTGATTTCGCGGTATCACGGCATCTATATTCTTGAGATTGTGCACCCGGCTGCCATAGACCTCTATTGCATCCGGCTCAGCACCTGCTATGATCGTGTCAGTGACCTCGTTTTTCTTAGCTTTTACCTCTTTGCGGGATTTTGTATCAGAACTTGCCATTTGAAGTCTGCGAAGGTACGACTAAACCCCCGAAACAGCAATGATTTTTAGGAAACATTAAGCGGGTAAAACCCTTTGGGCAGTCTCTGATAAAGCCTCCTTCTTTGACCGCCAAAATGGAGGTGCGCATTCCATGACTTTCTGTTAAAACCAGGCAACATATTGTCATTTTTCCTCGGTAAATCACCGATTTTCAGTCACCATAATGCCATTTTAAGGCGGTTATGTCATTTTTGTGTAAAGACTGCCCCTGCCTCTTGTTTACCCCATTTAACACTTATTATATTTGTTCAGGGAGAATGTTATATTTGTCCGCTTTTGTTTAACCAGAATATTTTAGGAGCATGAAGAAACTTTTAACTCTTGCCGCTTTTTGGATAGCAGTAATGACCGTCTCTGCACAGAGCACGGGTGAGATCAAGGGTAAGATTTTGGATGAAAAGGGAGAGGGCCTCATCGGTGCTATTGCGCAGATAGTGGATATCAATGGTAAAACTACCGGACAGGGTGGTTCTGCGGATATGGATGGCAACTATACGATCGGTCCCCTGACTGCTGGTACCTATAACGTAAAGATAAGCTCACTGGGATATGAAACCCAACTGCTCACTAACGTCAGAGTATCTTCTGACAAGCCTACTTTCCAGGATTTTCGTATGGCTGTCCAGTCTAAGGAAATCAAAGAAGTGGTGATCAAGGTGACCCCATACAAGCCACCTCTGGTAGATAAGGCTGATACCAAGATAGAGAACAATATTACCGCAAAAGAGATCAAGAACTCTGGTGCTGTGAGTGTAGCCAATATTGCCTCTCAGGCAGTAGGTGTGACTCAGACAGATGCCGGCAATAAGTCTCTGGTAATCAATGGAGGACGTCCGGATGAGGTACAGTATATCATCAATGGCCACCGTGTGATCGGCAATGTGAATCTCCCTACCAATGGTATCCGTGAGATCAATGTATTGACTGGTGGTATATCCTCAAAATATGGTGATGCCACCTCTGGTATCATCAATATTACGCTGAATGACGCCCAGCAGGGCCTGTCAGGAAGCGCTGAGGGCAGAACTTCCAAAGGCCTCGACGCATTTGGTACTACCCGTGCTGCTGCAAATATCAGTATGCCGCTGCTGAAGCTCAAAGATAAGGCGAGCACCACAGGTGACAAGAGGACTGTACTCGGCCTTTCATTGTCATTCCAGTATCAGCACGATGACGACCGCTCTCCATCTGCTATAGGTATCTGGCAGGTCAAGCAAAGCGCGCTGGACAATATCCGCAGGGGGCCACTGGTGGTCAATCCTACCGGCGGCTTCTACAATAAGGCAGAGTTCCTGTCTTTCCAGGATCTGTACAAGACCAGCATGAAGCCTAACAATAGTGAGAACGAGTACACTGGTGGTGGTGAGCTGGGTATCTATCCTACCAAGAATATCTCCATAGCCATAGGTGGCAACTATGATTATGATAAGTACCATAGCTACGTGCAAGAGTACTCTCTACTCAATGCTGAGCATAACCCACTCTATACCAATACCAACTACTATATATATGGTAGGCTCACACAGAGGTTTGGTCCTAAGCCGGCCAAGGAAGGTGCAGATCAGGCTCCTGTCCGCAAAACCGGACTCGCAATAGAAAATGGCTACTATACCATACAGGTCGACTATGAGAAATATAAGACAGGATATGCTGATCAGTCTCACGGAGCTAACCTGTTTGACTATGGCTACATAGGTAAGTTCAAGACAGAAGGAGCTTATGAATTTGGTGTGGCCAATAAGACGGTGAACAATAAAGGAGTGATCTATAATCTCAATGGTTTTGTGCAAAACCTCTCTAAAACGGATACTCTGGTCAGGTTTACACCTGGTACGATCAATCCACTCGGCGCTACCTTTACCCGTCAGTACTATGAGCTGCTGGGCGCTACTCAAAACCCAGACGGCAGCTACGTGGTACCTACCGCTAATAGGGCTGGCTACGCAGATAATGTCAATAACATCCAGGCAAACAACGGTCTGATAAACGGTACCCGTTCTAATCCTATCTATGATCTCTGGTATAATGTAGGCCGTCAGTACAATGGCTACGGTATAGACAAGAATAATGAGTCATACAGGGGCAAAGTAGAAGGCGCATTTGAGATCGTAAAGCTGGGTACTGACAAGACAAACAGCCACAAGATAGAATTGGGTATAGAGTATGAGCAGCGCGTGCAAAGGAGCTACCTCATCAACCCGCTGAACCTCTGGGATGCTGCCAAGTCTCTGGTCAATACACATATCGCACTGGATACAGCGCACCCTATCTTCCGTATCAATGGTGTGGACTATGACTCCCTGCATGTCAATCTGACAAACTTCACAGCCACAGATACAGTAAGGTATAACTCTATTGCAAACCTGTCGCAGCAAGAAACTTTTGATCGCAACCTGCGTGGCGCGCTGGGCTTTGATCCCAATGGTACAGACCTGATAGACATCTATAATGTAGATCCGCACACACTAAACCTCGGCCTCTTCAAAGCAGACAACCTCCTGAGCTATACAGGTGGTGGCTCATCTAGTATCCTGAGCTACTATGGCTATGACTACAAGGGCAACGTCCTCACTACCCAGCCTACATTGAATGACTTCTTTAAGGCTAAAGATGCTAATGGCAACTATATGCGTAATATGGGAGCCTTCATGCCGACTTATACCGCTGGATACATCCAGGACAAATTCTTCTATAAGGATCTCGGCTTTGTGATCGGCCTCCGTGTGGATCGCTATGATGCTAATCAGTATGTGCTGAAAGATCCATACTCTCTCTATGCTACCAAGAAAGCAGGTGATGCAGATATAAAGGCGCAATTTAATGTGCCTAGCAATATCCCTTCAGACGCGGTAGTATATATCGATCACAATGGTGCAGGTGCCAGGGTGACCGGCTACCGTCAGGGCGACAATTGGTACGATCAATATGGTCGCGTTACAACTGGTAAGTTTGTGTCACTACAGAGCTCTAACGGCCTCCTGCCATACCTCAACATTCCGAATGTAGACAATATGACGATCGGCGCAGCAAAGGCCTATATCAAGAGCGATAGCTATGATCCTAATGGCTCATTCACAAAGTATCAGGCGCAGTATATATTTATGCCTCGTATTCAGCTGGCATTCAATATCACGGATAAGGCTCAATTCTTTGCTCACTACGATATCCTCTCTCAGAGACCGCAGGATAGGAATCAGCTCAATCTTGCCGAGTACCTGTATTTCACAGAGTATTCAGCTGTCAAGAATAACCCTAACCTGAAGCCTATCAGGAAGACCGATTATGAGTTTGGCTTCAAGCAGGCTATCGCATCATTTGCGGCGGTGACAGTATCTGCTTTCTACCAGGAGACCAGAAATCTGATCCAGCTGCGCAAAATGCAGTATGCCTTCCCTTCAGATTATACCACTTATGACAATATAGACTTCCGCTCGGCCAAGGGCTTCAGGCTCCTGATCGACTTCAGGAGGTTCCACAATTTCCAGTTTAACGCCAACTATACCCTGCAGTTCGTAGAAGGTACAGGCTCTGATGACCAGTCTCAGCTCTACCTGATCAGCAATAACCAGCCGAACTTCCGCAGCGTATATCCTATCAGCTCTGATGCACGTCACCAGTTCAAGTTCACTCTTGACTACCGCTTTGGTGAGGGCTCCCTGTACACTGGTCCACGTGTGAATGGCTATAAGATCCTGGAGAACTTTGGTATAAACCTGGCTATGAATCTCCGCTCTGGTACACCAGTGCGTCAGACAGCTACTGTGACTGACGAAGCTTCTATCACAGGGTCAGGTGGCCGCCAGCGTACTCTCTCTCTCTCCAGCCGTCTGCCATGGTACACTCGTCTGGACCTGAGGGTCAATAAGGACTTCGTTTTTGCAGTAGGTAAGAAGTCTGAAAACAAGGATCAAAGGAATATAGGCCTGTCTATCTATGTATATATCCAGAACCTGCTCAATACTGAGAACGTCCTGGCTGTATATCCATATACACTCAATGCTAATGATGACGGATTCCTGACTGCTAATGGTAGCGCAGTAGTCATTGCTTCTAAGACCAATCCTCAGTCATACAAGGATCTCTACAGAGCCAAAGTCAATAACCCTGACAACTACAGCTTGCCTAGGAGAATTTACCTGGGTGCTAACATTAATTTCTAATCACTCCGAACAACGTAATAAAATATAATGATCATGAAATCCCGCATATTATCTGTCTGCCTGGCGGCTACACTCTCGCTGGCCGGCACACATAGTTTCGCCAGGGCGCTCACAGTGAATGGACAAACGCACGCTGCGGCCACGTCATACAAAACGGAAGCCAATGATTGCAACCTGCCTACCTCTCAGTTTAGCATGGATATCAATAACGTCAGGGCTACGCTCCTCACTGCGGGTGACAACTGGTTTGACGTTCCGGTTTCATCTGCAGCCTATGAGGTGCCAAAGGGTGAGCGTGGTGTAGCTAATGCACAGGCTATATATGCTGGTGCTATATGGGTATCGGGCCTGGATCAGGGCAATAACCTGAAAATAGCAGCCCTCACCTACCGTCAGAATGGTGGCTCCGACTACTATTCTGGTCCGCTGGATGCTGCCGGCACTACCTCTCAGAGTGTATGTAACCTGTGGGATCGCCACTTCCCTGTATGGTCATCACAGATCAAATCAATGCTCAGCATCTACAAAAAGGAGCTGATCACTGTGAATAACGACCCTACACGTGTCAATATTCCTATCGGATCCATCAGTGACAGTCTCAAGTATTGGCCTGGCAAGGGCAATCCTTATCTGGACTCTCTGGGATTTGACGTATCTGGTATCCTGGCTCCATTTTATGATGCTGATGGTGATGGTATTTACAATCCGACTCACGGTGATTATCCTACTATCAAGCAAGGGGGGCTCCGTCCTAGCAATTATAAAAATGGCATCTGTCTCAGAAACTCTATTGACAGCTTAAACTTTGCTTCCAATACAGCTTTTGCCGATGAGATGGTTTTCTGGGTGACCAATGACAAAGGAAACGTACACAATGGTACGAGCGGGGGTGTGCCTATCGGTATTCAGATCAATAACCTGGCCTTTGGTTTCCAGAGTTCAGATGAGATCAATAACATGACCTTCTACACCTACAATATCCAGAATAAGTCTAATGCTGTGCTCAATAAGACCTATATGTCACAGTATGTGGACCCGGATCTGGGCTGCCCATACAATGACCGTGTGGGTTGCGATCCGGCACGCAGCCTCGGTATCATCTACAACGGTGTACCTCAGAATACAGCTAATGACCCGGGATATAACTATGTATGTGATAAAACAGGTAGCGCAGCTTGTAGCAACGGTACTATAGGATATGGTTGCGACCTTCCTATGCTGGGTATAGACTTCTTTGAGGGACCTCTTGATACAGGTTCTACCGCCCAGCTCGGACTCACAGCATTTGAGAGCTATACTAATGGTAATAATGCACAAGGTGACCCTGGCACGGCGGTACAATTCCGCAACTATCAAACTGGCAAATGGAAGGACGGTACTCCTGTCACTATGTATGGCAATGGATATCAGAACTCTACGACCCAGACCAACTTTATGTATCCCGGTGACCCTAGCATCTCTACAGAGTGGTCTGAATGCAACCCACAGGTAGGTGCTCCCATACCGGCATACGATCGTCGTTTTGTGCAGACATCCGGACCGTTCACCTTTATGCCTTGTGCATCGCAGATCATCACAGTAGGTGTTGTATTCGTACAGCCTCCGGGTGGTGTAGGCTCTAACTGTCCTAGCTGGTCATTTATTGCTACAGCTGATGACAAGGCGCAGGCACTGTTTGATGCAGGCTTCAAGCAGCTCGAAGGCCCATCAGCGCCACTGCTCTCCATCCGTGAGATGAACCGTAAGCTGATCATAAATGTGGTAGATGATCCTCAGGGTAACAATATTGGAGAGTCCTATGCTCAGGTAGATCCGCTCCGCGTGCGCAAAGGCTTCGTGGTAGGTTCCTCTCTGGATTCTCTTTATAAGTATCAGGGCTATATCGTTTATCAGCTATCAGATGCTACGGTATCTGCCAACGACCTGACGAATCCGTCTAAGGCAGTGCCTATCGCTATTTATGATCTGAAGGATAATATCAAGCACTTGGCCAACTGGACAGCAACTACGGATCCGGGTTCCGGTGTATCTGTGTGGAATTCAGATGGTAATACGGTACCTGGCGTAGGCACTGACCTGCCAAACCTGGGAATCAGCCACTCATTTGTAGATTCACTGGATCTGCTGGGTGGTGGACAGATGATCAACCATGAGACCTATTATTTTGGTGTCATAGCATTTGCGACTAATAACTTCCAGACTTTCCGTCCAGACCTTGGCACGGGTCAATTCCAGCCATTCCTCATCGGTAAGAATTTTAATAAGTACTCTGCGATCCCTAGCGATCCGACCTCAGAGTATGGTGGTACTTCTCTCAATAGCAAGTGGGGAGGATCTGCACTAGTGCAGCGTCTGGAAGGCCAAGGTAACGGAGGCAACTACATAGACCTCACTCCGGCTACGATAGACAAGATCATGACCAGTGCTGCCTTCTACTCAGATACGCTGGATTATACTACAGGCTTTGACCCTATAGGCCTCAAGATCACAGACCCTCTGCTTCTTAAAGAAGCTGATTTCGAACTCAAGATCAACGACACTATCCCGTACAACGGAGTGAATGTCTCTACTCAGGCATGGTGGGTACTCACAGATCTTACTAATAATGTTACCATACATTCTACCCGTACGCTCGATAGGCAATATGAGCAGCTAATAGCTGACGATCAGGGCAATGAGTACGGTTTCTCGATCACACTAGGTACGCCATTCCCGATATATACCAACTATCTGGATAGCATGCCTGTGTATGGAGCCATCTCTGGCAGCATCACTTTTCAGGATTCTACTAAGCCATGGCTGTCTTTTGTGAAAGATACCAGCGTGACCAATGATGTAAAGAACTGGATCCGCTCTGGCGAGAACTATATCACCTGCACCGTACCTACGGGTACACCAGCAGATGCGGCTTGTAACGTATTCAGCGATGCATACTACTATAGTGGTGGTACCGACTTCCACTTTAGCGATCCGGACAACCAGTTTGACAAAGTAGCGGGTGGCACATGGGCACCATATTGCCTCACAGCCAACTGGAGCAGCGGTCCTAACCCTACCGTGACTACCGGAGGCAGGCCTAGCACTGTAGGCGGCCCGGCATTCAAATGGAACCGCTATGATGACCGTGCCTATCCTCCAAAAAACAATCTGGACAAGCTCCAAAGTGTAGATATTGTCATCACATCTGACAAGAGCAAGTGGACTCCGTGCGTGGTATTTGAAACAGGTGAAAACCCTATGGGTGCAGATCTCGATCCTAATAGTACCAATAAGGCTCCGCGCAAGGGGATGCTCCGTGGTCACTATTCTGCCAATATCGATGGCTCATATGACAATAGCACAACGGGCCTTTCTTATTTCCCTGGTTATGCTGTGAATGTAGAGACAGGCCAAAGGCTTGAAATGGCATTCGGTGAAGCATCTGATGAGCGCGATCAGAATGGTACTGATATGTATTGGAATCCTTCGTCTCAGATACTCGGTACTCTAAACAATAGCAACCAATATGTGCCATATGCGCCATTCTTTGGCGGTCGTCACTATATATATGTTCTGGATATACCATATCCGGCAGCATCTCTCGGCTCTGGTGTAGACTATATCTACAATACACTGGGTAATGCGCAGGAGTACCAGGCTATGGTCAATAACCCGATCAATCAGCCATACCGCTCAGAAGTGGTCGAGATCTATGATCATATCATGTGGACCTCTATGCCATACCTGACTCCAGGTTACTCCATGAAGTCAATGGCTGATGGTCTGATCCCTGACGATAATACTGTGACGATCAAGCTGCGTGTGCAGAAGCCTTATGCTAAGTTTGGCACAAACGCTACTGCTGCCGCTGGTGACTCGCTGCCAAGGTATAAGTTTAGCACCAAGGGACTCGGCGTAAAAGAGAACAACGACTCTGTGGCTAAGACAGCTCTCGATCTGATACGCGTAGTACCTAACCCTTACTATGCATATTCTTCTTACGAGACAGCCGCTAATGACAGCCGCGTGAAGATCACAAACTTGCCTAATGAATGTACGATCAAGATCTATACACTGGATGGTCAGCTGGTGCGCACACTCAGCCGCTCTATATCGGGCAATAATCCTGCTACTGGAAAGCGCATAGAGATATCTGACGGATTTAACCTCAATGATAATTCAGGAAGCACCAACATTGATAATACTCTGGATTGGGATCTGAAAAACAATAAGAATATCACTGTAGCCAGTGGCATATATCTCTTTGATATCAGTGCGCCGGGTATAGGGCATAAAGTGTTGAAATGGTTTGGGGCTATGCGTCCTACCGATATCTCAAACTTCTAATAATCAGTGGATAGAACAAAAGATAGTTTATGAAGAAAATTTTAGTAGTAGGTATAATAGCAGGATTGGGATGGCAGAGTCTCTATGCTGGCAATCCTGACCGTAAGGGTGAATCCGGAGCACCGGAACTGAATATGAATGGCTATGCGCGTTCTGCAGGTCTTTGGGACCTGAATGTAGCGGGTGTACAAGGGCTCGAGGCCGAGAGGCTGAACCCTGCAGGACTAGGCCTGACACGTGGTACAGAGATCATCGCAGCATATACATCGTGGCTGACAGGCGCTGGGGTGAATGGTGTGCAGGGTGGCTTCGCCACCAGGGTCAAGAGCAATGCAATAGCGCTCTCGATAAACTCTATCAATTTTGGAGCTATCGACAAGACAACCACAGCCAACCCTGAAGGTGGACTCGGTACATTCAAACCTACGGTATTGAATATCGGAGCATCGTACGCTAAGAACTTCTCTCTCGGCGCTACACCAAAGATGGGTGACAACCTGATCACGGGTGGTATCACCCTCAGGCTCATATCTGAGATGGTGGGCAACGTGACTGCTCTGGGCTTCGGATTCGATGCCGGCCTGCAGTACACCACTGGCAAGAAGGAGAATCTGCACTTCGGCGTTTCCCTTCGCAACGTAGGTACACCTATGAAGTTTGGTGGCGATGCCCTTAGTGCAGATGCAGCCCTGTCTACTAACTACAGTACTTCTGTCAGCAAGAAGACAAACAAGTTTGAATTGCCCACACAGCTCAATATGGGTATATCTTATGATCTGTGGCTTGGGCCTAAGATAGAGCTGGACGGAGCCCAGTCTGGCAAGTTCACACAGCGCTACCGTGTTACGTTCATGGGCCAGTATTCTGCAAATGCTTTTGGCCTGGATGACTACGGCCTGGGTACAGAGTTCTCGTATCGTGAGATGTTCATGATCCGTGCTGCTTATCGTTTCCAGAACGGCATATTCAAGGAATCAAGCCTCTCTACTGCCTACAATGGATTCGCATGCGGTATGTCTGTGAATGTACCATTCAAGAAAGACAAGTCTGCTCCATCACTGGCACTTGACTACGGTTTCCGTATGACGTCGCCTACTAACAATTTCCAGCACACGCACTCTGTAGGTCTGAGGCTCATGCTGGGTGCAGCTGCTACGCCAAAGGATAAAGTAGTCTCTGCTCCTGAGGCCGGATCTGCTGCCGCCTATGACGAAGGCGCACCTACAAAGAAGCGTGGCAAGAAGAGCAAAGTGACTGTAGAGGAAGTAGAGCAGAAAGACAATGCTATAGACTCTCTCATCAAAGTAAATCAGGAACTGAAACTCAAGGCTGAAACACCTATCGTAAAGATAGATACTGTAGTGAAGACTCGTATCGTAAAGGATACTGTGCTGATCGCTGCAGTGCTCGAGAAGACTGAGTACACTGGAGGCACGGTAGATACCGTGACCAGAGGTGGTAAATCTATGCTCCAGTTCAATGACTACGAGGCACTTGAATTTGAAACAGGTTCTGCTAAGATCCAGACCAAATCTTATCAGTATCTAAACTATCTCATCAATATCATGAAGAGGAACCCTTCTTACAAGGTTTCTTTCGAAGGGCATACTGATAACGTAGGTGACGAGGCTGCAAATGTCAAGCTCTCTCAGGACCGTGTAGATGCTGTCAAGGCTTACTTTGTGTCAAAAGGCATCAATGAAAACCGTATCGGTACCAAGGCTTATGGTTCTAGCAGGCCGAAGTATGAAAATATCAATGCTGCTGGTCGTGCTAAAAACCGCCGCGTAGAGATTTACATGGAGATGTAAGGCAAGATTTGTCAAAACAATAAAGTCTACTAATTTTACAATGAAAGACGTCCTACGGGGCGTCTTTCCGTTTTAAAGAAAAAGAAGAAGAGGATGGCTGATATACAATATGTGACCAAAGACGGCTATGAGGCCCTGGTCAACGAACTGAAATACCTGAAGTCTGTCAAAAGGCCCGAAATATCCAAGGCTATAGCCGAGGCACGTGAAAAGGGCGACCTCAGCGAAAACGCTGAATACCATGCTGCCCGTGAAGAGCTGGCGCTGCTCGAGGCCAAAATATCTGAAATGGAAGGCAAAGTAGGTAGTGCCCGTGTGATGGATGAGAGCAAGGTAGATGTCTCTAAGGTGGGTATCCTCACCAAAGTAGATGTCATGAATAATAAGATGGGCAAGAAGCAGACCTTCACCATAGTGAGTGAGGCTGAGGCCAATCTGAAAGAAGGTAAAATATCTATCACCTCACCTATAGGCAAAGCTCTGGTCGGCAAAAAGATAGGAGAGAAGGCTGTAGCGCAGACACCTGCCGGTGCTATGGAGTTTGAGGTGCTATCCATCGGCCTCTGATAAATCGCATTGTATGGCAAGTATATTCACACGCATCATCAGAGGAGAGATACCCTGCTATAAGATAGCAGAGGATGAAAACTATTTTGCGTTTCTGGATATCAGTCCGCTGTCCAAGGGGCATACACTGGTAGTACCAAAGAAGGAAGTAGACTATATCTTTGATCTCGATGAGCAGACATATGCTGGCCTCATGTTATTTGCACAGAAAGTAGCGCTGGCTATCGGTCAGGCAGTGCCTTGCCTGAGGGTGGGCATAGCTGTCATAGGCCTGGAGGTGCCTCACGCGCATGTGCACCTGATACCTCTGCACTCCGGTAGTATCAATTTCTCAGACCCTAAGCTTAAGCTGGAAAAGGAAGAATTTGAACGTATCGCCTCGGCCATTCGCGAGCGACTCTGATATCAGAACTTCGGGCAAGCTACCTTGGTCGGATTCTTCCGGTGGGGGAAGCTCCCTACATGCACTAGTGATATTTCGAGTCCTCCATTCAGTTTGCTCGGTACGGCCAGCTTAGAGGTGATCACATCATAGTTTATGAGTAGTCGGGTTTGCTTATACTGGTATCCTATGATGGGAGAGGCCGCATCCTTCACACGATAGTAGGCACCGATGTACAGAGTAGAGTTGCTGATATGGTGCTTGTACCTGTCATGGGGTTTATATCCTACCATGCCCCCGGCTACTATTTCGTATGCCTTAGACTGATAGGTCATGTAGGCATTGACGTTGAAACTGAGCGTCCGGCTGATCTCGTACTCTGCCATCAGCGTCGCTATATACCTGAAGGAAAGCCTGCTCGGATCGCCGTAGAAGTCATCTTTTGCCCTATTGAGGTGCAGCATGGAGAAGGTGGCTCCAAGCAGCAGCTTATCGCTCACTTTTGCATTGAAGTTCAGGCCCGCACCGAGGTCTATCTGATGGATGCGTGTGGAAATGGGGTTTTCATAGTTAGGCACGCTCCGGTCAAATCCCTGATCATCGACCCATTGATTATTAAAATAGAATTTATCAAAGTCTACTGACTTACTGATATAGTTGGCCACAAAGCCGGCACTAAGCACATAGCGGTTTTCGCGGTCAAAGGCCTGGTGCCAGGCTATACTGCCCCCAAACCTCATATAGCGCAGTCGTCCGTCGCCGGCGTCGTCATTCAGAAAGTTGGCACCTATACCCATCCAGCCATGACGCACCTTGTTTTCCAGTAGAGAAAAGTCGGCATAGGCAGCCTGAGTATGATAGTTGAAGGTTTGCAGCCCCGTAGCCCAAGGCCATTGGTATTTGTAGTTTACCCCTAGCCGGTAGTTGCCCTGAAAGTATCCCGTAGAGGCGGGAGAGAGTATCAGCGGATTAGTAAAAAATTGAGTAAAGTGGATGTCCTGTCCCATGCCAGTCGAGCTCACAGCCATCCATACTGCCAAAGCAAGTACTTTGACCATACGTGATGATGCCGGGAAAAAAGATAGGCGTAGCATGACTAAATAGGGACAATAAATTTAAGCAATCAGGACTGCATTTGTGTTTATCAAATCGATTTTCGCTTTTTTGACTTCGTTGTGACAGAATATGCCAGACCGGAAGCCACTCTTTGCACTGCGCAGCCGTCTTTCTGGTACGGAACGGTCAAAACCTTGAACAAGTCTTTAAAACGTACTATTTTGTAGTATAATTTATCCTGTAGATGAGGCGTCTGGTACACCTTTTCTTTGTTCTCGTTTTTGTGCTGTTATGGTCAGGTGCCACATCGGCCGGAGGGCTGTGCACATCCTGCACCAATATCATTTTCAAGGAAAATAAAGGTCAGTGGCATCACAATGTCCTTTTCAAGGCAGAGATGCCCAACTCAAACGTCTTTTTTGAAAAGAATTGTATCACCTACTCTCTGCTCGATAGCGGAGACATGCGCAGGCTGCGCCATGACCTGCACCGGGAGGTACACTACAAGGCAGAGCTTGATCCCATCATACACGGGCACGCTTTCCGTGAGGTATTTGTCAATGCTAATCCCGACACCCGCCACGTACCCGCAGCGAAAGAGCCTGACTACTACAACTACTTCTTAGGCAAAGACCGCAAGCGCTGGGCCAGCCATGTAGCTGCCTACCGGGACCTGACCTATGCCGATGTATATCAGGGCGTAGACCTGCATGCCTACACAGCGGGTAGCAATATCAAGTACGACTGGATAGTGCGCAAGGGTCAGGCAAAAACTGTGGCTATCCAGCTCAGGTACGAAGGGGCAGATGCGGTCAGCATAGTTGATGGCAGGCTGGTGATCCATACCTCTGTAGGATCTGTGGTCGAGTCAGCCCCCTATGCCTATCAGTATATCAATGGCAAACAGGTAACAGTAAAGTGCGGATACAAATATGAAAAGGGAGCAGTATCCTTCGTGCTGCCCGATGGATGGGATCCGGACTATGATCTTGTCATAGATCCTACACTGGTTTTCTCATCATACTCCGGATCCACGTCGGATAACTTTGGCTATACAGCTACCTATGATAGCAAGGGTGATGCCTACGCAGCAGGCAGTGTCTTTGGTACAGGTTATCCTGTTACCGTCGGTGCATTTCAGGTCACATGGGCAGGCGGCTATATCATGCCACCTAATATCAATTTTGGCGAGGACCAGTTTGGAGTAGATATAGGTATTATCAAGTATAACCCATCAGGGACTGCCCGCCTCTACAGTACCTATCTGGGCGGCGAGGGAGATGAGCTGCCACACAGCATGGTGGTCAATAGCAATGATGAGCTTTTTGTATTTGGTACTACGGGTTCCCGCCGCTTTCCTGTCACAGCGGCTGCCTATGACACTTCATTTAATGGAGGTATTGACCCGGGTATTTTCTTCGGCCTGGCAGTAGACTACAATATCGGCTCGGATATATTTATCACACACTTCACGCAGGACGGATCTGCACTCGTGGGTTCTACCTTCCTGGGAGGTACAGGCAATGATGGGCTCAACTATCCCGAGTACCAGTTTCTAAACTATCAGTACGCCGATGAGGTGCGTGGCGTGATAGACATAGATAAAAATGACAACGTTTACATAGCCTCCTGCACCCGCTCTGCAGACTATCCTGTCACCACAGGTGCCTATCAGACTACCATCGGAGGCATGATGGATGGCGTACTCTCCAAGCTGGATAATAACCTCAGCCACCTGATCTGGAGTACCTACCTCGGCGGCAGTGATCGCGACGCCATCTATTCGCTGGCGCTGGATAATAGCAATAACGTGTTTGTCTGCGGCGGTACTACGTCAAATGACTTCCCCAGTACGGCAGGTAGCTACCAGCCACTGAGCAATGGCGGCCGTGCAGAAGGCTTCATTACGCTCATCAATCAGAATGGCAATAGCCTGATACGCTCCACACTCTATGGTACGCCGGAATACGATCAGCTATTCTTTGTACAGACAGACCGGCGAAATAATGTCTATGTGCTGGGGCAAACGTTTGATACCACCACTGCTTTCACCAAAAATGCACTGTATAACATTCCCAAGAGCGGCCAGTATATCACGAAGTTTAACTACACACTGGATACAGTGATGTGGTCTACCCGCTTTGGCAATGGCCGCGGTATACCGGACCTGTCTCCTACCGCTTTTCTGGTAGATCGCTGCAATAGTATCTATATGTCCGGCTGGGGGTCTGATTTCCTTGCCATGTTTGGAGATGGGGTCAGCCTCAGTACAAACGGACTGTATGTGACACCTGACGCCTATCAGCCGCATACAGACGGCAATGATTTCTACGTGATGGTCATGAAGGATGATGCCTCGGCTATTACTTACGCCACCTATTTCGGCTCCTCCATCTCCGAGGATCACGTAGATGGTGGTACCAGCCGCTTTGACAAGAAAGGTGTCATATATGAATCCGTTTGCGCAGGCTGCGGTGGCAATGATTCCTTCCCCACCTATCCCGCCAATGTAGTCTCGCATCACAACGGGTCACATAATTGTAACAATGCCATCTTCAAAATGGACCTGGACCTGCCGCTGGTCATAGCAGATTTTCAGTCGCCACCTCATGCCTGCGATACCTTCCACTACAACTTTGTCAATCAGAGCAAGATTTTTGATACTGCCACTACTACATTCAAATGGATCTTTGATGATGGTACTACATCTGCTCAGGTCAATCCATCTCATGTGTACAATACACCTGGCATATACAATATCACCCTGATAGTGACGGATGGCAGCAGCTGCAATGGCGCTGACACAGTGACCAAACAGATCATCATCTCGCGCAATGACTCTACCGTCTCCCTGGCGGGCGTCAGTGACTGTCCGGGCACCGCGATACAGATAGGCATTCCGGTCAGTACAGATACGTCTATACATTACACATGGACACCATCAGCCGGGCTCAGTGACTCTACTATATCAAACCCCTATCTCACTCCCACGCAGGATACCGTCTATCATATGATGGAGACGCGTATCAACTGCAGGACCTATTTCTCACAGCAGGTGCGGATCCTTCATGATTCCATTACCGCGCAGGGGTCTAACGTCCTGTGTCCGCACGACACTCTCCGCCTCACGGTGTCCGATACCGCAGGCCAGACGATGCTGTATAACTGGTCTCCACCCTCTGGCATCCTGTCAGGTGGCAATACAGACCACCCCCTGGTCAATCCATCGGCGACCACCACATATTATGTCACAGGTGTGAATGCCGTCACCGGCTGCATGTATCAGGATAGTATCACGGTCAATGTGGTCTCATCACTGCAGCACCTGACAGCCTCTGCTACTCCTGACTCTATCGGCTATGGAGATACCTCCCGGCTGCACCTGACCTATACTGATGCGGCATCTATCACCTGGGACCCGGATAGCACACTGTCGTCACTGACCATAGACAGCCCTTTGGCCTACCCTCGGGAGACTAATACCTACTGGGTCACTGTGGCCGATCAGAATGGCTGCAAAGTGCGCGACTCCGTCATCGTAAAGGTGTACCGCACCCCGTGTGCATCCTCGCACATCTTTGTGCCCAACGCCTTCAGCCCAAATGGGGATGGCAAGAATGACAAACTATTTGTGCGCGGTAATAAGATCGATGACCTATACTTCACCGTATATGATCGCTGGGGCCAGAAAATGTTTGAGACGCGGGATATCAATACGGGATGGGACGGCACCTATCATGGCACCAGGCAGGATCCCGCAGTATTCGGCTGGTACGCAGAGGGCACCTGTGAGAGCGGTGAGAAATATTTCAGAAAGGGCAACGTGACATTATTGAGGTAATGCTACTTACATCTACTATAGGAGATCAAACTACAGGTAGCACAAGGCGCCTGATCAGGTTTGCTTTGCCTATTGTCTATTGCCTGGTATCTATCGCCTGCTCATCGCAGGATATTCATTTCACACAGTTCAACTTTTCACCACTCAATCAGAATCCCGCCAACACCAATTTATTTGACGGAGATGTCCGTTTTGTAGGTAATTATAAAAACCAATGGCAGTCCGTGCCGGTAGCCTACAACACTGCTTCCGCTTCCGCTGATATGAATTTTGTGACACTCAAAAATCACGATAAGATCGGCGGCGGTGTCTTGTTTTATTATGATCGTGCGGGCGATTCCCGTTTTACCTCTATACACGCTGCATACTCTATGTCATACCAGCTCAACTGGGGCAGCCATGACCTGCATACCATCTCGCTGGGATACCAGATCGGATTTGTCAATCGTTCCTTTGATTATACCAACCTCTTTTTTGACAATCAGTTTAATGGCGATGCCTTCAATCCTAATATACCGGCAAATGAAGTTTACAGCCGTACACGGTTCCTGTTTCTGGATATGTCATTGGGTTTGGCTTACAAATGGAACATGGGATTGCGTAGCAACTTTACCATCGGCGCATCTGTGGCGCATCTCAATATGCCCAGTCAATCTTTTTATGGCGATCATTCCGTGACGCTGGCGCCTATGTACAATTTTCATTTCAGAGGGCAGTTTAAAATTGCATCGAGGCTGGACCTCGTGCCGGAGTTCCTCTTTCAGCGGCAGCAGACCCGTCAGGAGTTTGTGCCGGGCATACACCTCAAGACATATCTATCTACTCTCCCATCGTCTCGTATAGCGCTCAATACCGGGGTGTACTACAGGATAGGAGATGCACCAGCGGTGATGGTAGGCATGGATTACAATAATCTGCAGGTAAACTGCAGCTACGATATAAATCATTCTAATTTCACACCCGCCAGCCGCTACAATGGTGGCTTTGAGATGTCGGTGATCTATATCCTTTCCAAAATCAAAAAACTGAAGTCTAACGTTGCTTCTTGTCCTATATTCTGAGTGGAGGTGCCTCGTGATGCGCCTGTTAGGAGCGGCATCGTTTGCTATGCTTATGCTATGGGCTCAGCCGGTGCGCGCGCAGTCGGCCCAGCAGTATATCAGCCACGGCGACGAGGCCATGCAGCGGGGTGAGTGTTATAACGCCGCCGAGTACTACCGCCAGGGTCTGGAGCGGTATGAGTTTAATATCGAAATGAAGTTCAAATACGCAGAGGCACTGCGTTGTTTCAATGACTATAAAAATGCAGCAGAAGTATACAAAAAGGTCACAGAGGAAGATGTGCTGAAGGAGTACCCGATGGCTATCTTTTGGTATGGCTCCATGCTGCACTACCTGGGCCGCTATGATGCGGCACCTGCACAGTTCAAAAAGTTTCTCAACCGCTACAAGGGGCACGACTACTATACGGAGAAAGCTCAGCAGGAGCTGGAGGCCTGCAGCTGGGCCAAGGCCAATGCGACCAAAGAAAAATCAAAGGTCATTCACCTGCCTGATACGATCAATACACCGTACTCAGAGACTAACCCATTTCAGTCTCCTGACGGCCACTTTCTTTTTTCCTCGCTGCGCAACGTCAGCCAGCCAAAGAAAAAGGAAACCTATCTCGCACGGATATACATATCACCGGCAGACTACAGCTCATCTCAGGTCCTAGATGTACCTGCAGATCAGGCCATGCACATAGCCAATGGTGCCTACAATGCCTCCCGCACTAAATTCTATTTTACTCAATGCGAGCCGACAAAGGGCGCGCCAGCACAGTTGCGTTGCGATATTTATGTCTCTGATGTGAAAGGGAAAATGCTTTCCTCACCTGTGAAACTGGACTCTACGATCAACTCATCCGGCTACACCACTACACAGCCCAATATAGGCAAGGACGACAGTGGCAATGAGGCGTTGTATTTCGTCAGTGACCGCCCCGGCGGCCAGGGCAAGACAGATATCTGGATGAGTTCTTTCAAAAACGGCGCACTATCTCCACCTGTCAATCTTGGTGTAGTGATCAATACCAAGGATGAAGAGTTTTCACCTTTCTATGATAACCAGACCGGGCTGCTTTACTTTGCATCTGGCTGGCACTATGGCTTCGGGGGCTTAGATATTTTCACGAGCCACTATCAAAATGGTGCATGGACCACGCCACAAAATCTGGGGCAAACCATCAACTCTCCTCAAAACGACTTCTACTTTTACAAATCAATGGACAGGTCAAAGAACTTCTTTGCCTCCAACCGCAAAGGATCGCAATACATCAAAGCGGAGACCTGCTGCAACGATATCTGGATGTACGAGACAGGCGAGCACATAGAGGTGCCACCTGTGGTAGATACAACCGTCAGGATAGATACCACTCCGGTAGCACTCGTACACAAGGACAGTACAAGCCGCACACAGACCACTCAGGATACTCATCATGATAGTGTGACGGCTACTGTGACCATCCCTGACAGGCATCTGGATAGCACCAGAGTAGCGCAGCTCAGGCAGCTCATAGCCGATACACCAAAGACCTACATAGACCAGACAGTAGCGCGCATGAAAAAGCTTCTGCCGGTCACTCTGTACTTTCACAATGATGAGCCCGAATGCTGCAACCTGCGTGATACTACAGCACTCAATTATGTAGAAACCTATCAGTCGTACTGGAGGCTGCTGGATCGCTACAAAAAAGAGTTTGGCAAGGGCCTCACTGCTGATAGTAAAACGGAGGCAGAGCGAGAGGTCTTCGATCTCTTTACAAAGAAAGTAGACAAAGGATACTACGATCTCATACAGTTTAGCCGCCAGCTGCTCGATGCCTTGCAATCAGGCAAAAAGATCGAGATCACCATACAGGGTTACTGCTCTCCGCTCAACTATAATTTGTACAATATCAAACTGGCCGACCGCCGTATCGCATCACTGGAAAACTACTTTTATTCTTACCATGATGGCATGCTCCGTTACTTTATAGAAAAGGGGCAGCTAGTGCTGAAGAGCGAAGCGCTCGGAGAGGAAAATGCTGCAAAAAGTGTCAGTGACAAACTGGAAGACACGCGCAACTCTGTCTACAATCCGGCCGCTGCACTGGAGCGCAAAGTAGAGATCATATCAGTAGAGGTGAAGTGAGGTTGCAGCACCGCGTGCGTGAGATGAGGTGAAAATGATTATATTCGCGCGATAATAAACTGATAAGTGGCGAAGAGCAAATCGGATAGTACTGGCAAAAGTCCCTTCGAGAAGTTTTACAAGAAGAAGCCTGCTGCTGAGATAGCACCAGAGCAGCCTGTAAAAAGGACTGCTAAGTCTGCCGTGCCTGCCAAGAAGAAAGCTGCCGCCCCTACTACCTCACTCGACTCTAAGATCCAGAAGCGCCTCAGCAAGATAAAAGGCCCCGAGCCTGCAGAGCGGGCAGGTGATACGCCTGATACCATGCGCCTCAATAAGTTTATGGCACATGCAGGTATAGCCTCACGCCGCAAGGCTGACGAGCTGATAGCTGATGGCAAGGTGAAAGTAAACGGTGTGGTAGTAAAGGAGATGGGCTATCGTGTCAAGGCCACTGACAAGATCACCTTTGACGATAAGCGCATCACTCCTGAGAAGAAGGTGTACATCCTGATCAATAAACCTAAAGACTGTATCACTACTACTACTGACGAGAAGGACCGCCGCACAGTACTCGACCTGATACGCTCTGCCTACGATCAGATAGAGGGTACAAAAAAACCTCGCCTCTACCCTGTAGGCCGCCTCGATAGAAATACTACAGGCGTTCTGCTCATCACAAATGATGGCGAGTTATCACAAAATCTGACCCACCCGTCCAAAGAGATCAAGAAAATATATCATGCAGTTCTGGACAAAGCGCTCAAGCCGGATGACTTTGACAAGATCAAGCATGGCGTAGTATTGGAGGACGGGATAGCAGAGGTCACAGACCTGCAGTACACTAACCCCAAAAACAGGGGAGAGGTAGGCCTTGAGATACACTCTGGCAAAAACCGTATCGTGCGCCGCATATTTGAATCTCTGGGTTATGAAGTGGTCAAGCTCGACCGTGTGTACTTTGGTGGCCTTACCAAGAAGGATGTGCCACGTGGTCGCTGGCGCTTCCTGTCAGAAGAAGAAGTGCGTCGTCTCAAGCACTTTAAGATAGGCTGATCCCCATTACTCTTTATCAAACACCTGCCTGAGCGATCTTGCTATCGTCCTGTATAGAAACGGATAATTGCCAAAGCGATGTCCCGTCTGATACCAGTCCCTGAGCCCCAGCCGTACGAATACAATGTCTTTATCAGGCATCACACCTACATATTGCCCCTTCATGCCGTCAGCAGCATAGTCTCCGTGTCCGTCAGTATTTCGTAGCCACCACAGGTAGCCATACCTTTTGCATATCACGGTGTCGC
>CAZNDJ010000058.1:0-21941 GCA_964571705.1 uncultured Chitinophagaceae bacterium | reverse complement strand
AACCCACCCCAACGCCAACATAGCCCCACCCCATGCCATAGCCGAAACCAAAGCAGCTGTAATAAGGGCTGTACCAGCTGCTATAGTATGGACTGTAGCCAAAACCAGAAGAGTAATATGGTGATCCCCAATAGTAGTAGGGAGAATACCAATCGTCATAATAGCTCAGGGAGTAGCCCGGCGAATAGTATCTGCGCAAACGGGTAGTATAGTTGTAGCTATCATCGTCCCAGTATTCATCTCCGGAGTAGGCATCGCTATAGGTATTGCTATTGTAGGTGCCGCTGTTGTTGCTGCTGTAGTTGCCGGCATCGGAGTTATAGCTTTGACTGGAGGTAGAGCTGTTGCTATACCCGTCATTGCGGTCAGCAGGCTGTTGCTGTTGCTGCTGTTGGCTATTGTTATTGTCCTGGTTGTTATACTGCTGCTGGTAGTCCTGATTAGAGTTTCCACGGTTGCTCTTAGGATCATAGTAGACGTCATCGCTCTGCGCGAAGACTGTACTGGTAGACAGCACACTGAGTAGCAGGGTCACAAAAAATATTTTGCTGCGTGACATGATCTTTATTGTTGTAGTTGTATAGACAAAGTTACTCCACATTGGTTTAAAATCCTTGATTTTGCTATATTGGTGGCATATTTAACAGAGCAAATGCTATACCACACGATCGCTTTTTTAGTTGTCTTAACAACCACCATTTACCTGGTGCCGCGACCTCGTGTGTCATTTCAGCTCACGGCATCTGGCAGCCTCACCGGCAAAAAATCCTGATGTACAGCCGGAAATGACGTTTTCTCTCTATTTTGCGCCACATTTCATAAGACTATAAACAAATATCGCCGCGCCTATAACGCGGCAGCGCGGCAGAAATTATCCCGCGTTAAATAAACTTAAACGACAAAATGGCTAAAGAAATAACAAGCAGGCAGGAAGACTACTCCAAGTGGTACAATGATCTCGTGCTGAAGAGCGGCATGGCCGATTACTCTCCGGTCCGTGGCTGCATGGTGATCCGTCCGTATGGCTTTGGCATCTGGGAGCGGATGCAGGCTGCGCTGGACAAGATGTTTAAAGACACAGGTCACGTCAATGCTTACTTCCCACTGCTCATACCTAAGAGCTTCCTCAGCAAAGAAGCTGCACACGTAGAAGGCTTCGCCAAAGAATGTGCTGTAGTAACGCACTACAGGCTGAAAAATGACCCTGACGGCAAAGGCGTGATAGTAGACCCTGAGGCTAAGCTCGAGGAGGAGCTGATCATACGCCCGACCTCAGAGACCATCATCTGGAATCAGTACAAGAACTGGATACAATCCTACCGCGACCTGCCGCTGCTCATCAATCAGTGGGCAAACGTGATGCGCTGGGAAATGCGTACGCGTCTTTTCCTCCGTACCGCCGAGTTTCTTTGGCAGGAGGGCCACACGGCGCACTCCACAGCCCAGGAGGCCATAGAGGAAACTGAGCGTATGCTGGAGGTGTACGCACACTTTGCAGAGACCTATATGGCGCTGCCGGTGATCCGCGGCCGCAAGAGCCCTAATGAGCGCTTTGCCGGTGCAGTGGAGACCTACTGTATAGAGGCGATGATGCAGGATGGACAGGCCCTGCAGGCTGGCACGTCCCACTTCCTGGGTCAGAATTTTGCTAAGGCATTTGATGTGCAGTTTCTCAATAAGGAAGGCAAGCAAGAGCACGTATGGGCTACCTCATGGGGTGTCTCTACACGCCTCATCGGAGCACTCATCATGGCGCATAGCGATGATGACGGCCTCGTACTGCCACCAAAGCTGGCTCCGCTGCAGGTGGTGATCGTACCGATCCACAAAGGCGCGGAAGATCTCAATAAGATCTATGACAAAATGAAGCCACTGCTGGACGAGCTGAAGAAGCGCGGTATCTCGGCCAAATTTGACGATGATGACCAGAAGCGTCCGGGCTTTAAGTTTGCCGAGTATGAGATGCGCGGTGTGCCGGTGCGCCTGGCCATGGGTATGCGCGACTATGAGGGCAATACCGTAGAGGTGGCCCGCCGCGATACCAAGGAGAAAGGCACTGTATCATTTGACGGCATCGCAGATCATATAGACAACCTGCTCAATGACATCCAGCAGAATATGTACAACAAGGCGCTCGCCTTCCGCGAGAGCCATATCCGCAAGGCGGACACATGGGATGAATTCCTGAAACTGATAGAGCAGCCTGGCTTCATATCTGCGCACTGGGATGGCAGCTCTGAGACAGAGGAGAAGATCAAAGAACTGACCAAAGCCACTATCCGCTGCATACCGCTAAACAATGTACAGGAGGAGGGCAAGTGCATCTTCTCCGGCGCACCCTCAAAGGAGCGCGTCATCTTTGCGCAAGCATATTGATACTTCGATCTAATTCTATAAAAGAGCCGCGCTAGCCGCGGCTCTTTTATTTTGCAAAAGTGCTTTACCTCATCACTATTTCTTTCACTAAGTTTGCCCCCGTGCAAGACAACAGAGAGAAAAGCATTCTAAGGATACAGCAGATGGCTGTGGTGCTCGGAGTGTTTATCATGATGGTGAAGTTTGCAGCGTACTACTTCACACACTCCAATACGATCCTGACAGATGCACTGGAGGCTATCGTCAATATCGTAGCCGGGGCCTTTGCCCTTTACAGCCTCTTCCTCTCTGCCAAGCCTAAAGACCTGGACCACCCATATGGCCACGGCAAAATTGAATTTCTCTCTGCGGGGTTTGAGGGAGTACTGATCCTGATCGCGTCACTACTGATCGTATGGAAGGCTATACTCGGCTTCGTCCATCCTGAGCCTGTAGCGCATATGGAGGCTGGCGCGGTGCTGATCGTAGTGACCGGCCTGGGCAATTTCTTTCTGGGCCTCTATCTGGAGCGCAAAGCTAAAACCTACCGCTCACTGATACTGGAGGCTGATGGCAAGCATCTGCAGACGGATGGCTACATCTCTCTAGGTATCCTGATAGGTGTGGTGGTGATCTGGCTCACAGATATGCCGGTGCTGGATAATGTTTTTGCGATACTGGCGGGCCTCTATGTCTCTATCACGGGCTACAAACTGGTACGCAAATCCCTTCAGGGCATCATGGACGAGACGGATGCCGACATCATCAATCCTATAGTGGCCGATCTCAACCAGCACCGCCGCGACCCATGGATAGACGTGCACAACCTGCGTGTGATACAATACGGCAGCACCCTGCACGTAGACTGCCATGTCACTATGCCATGGTACTATACACTGGAGCAGACGCACACCGAGATAGATGATGTGGCCGAGCTGATCAATAGCCACAGCGAATATCCTGTGGAGGTATTCATACACCCCGACCCCTGCCTGCCCACCAGCTGCCCGCTCTGTCTGATGAAAGACTGTAAGGTTCGCCAGCATCCCTTTGAGAAAAAGGTAGAATGGAATTTTGACAATGCTATCGTAAACCGTAAGCATCAGCTCCGTGAGATACACGGGATTTTTGACGAAAAGAAAGCCTGAACTTCTACTAGATGATATATGACTGGCCCTCTATAGCCAGTTCAGTATTAGTGAATACTTCCTTGCACTCCGCGAGCAGCGGCGCCAGATCTTCGTAGCGTGCTGAGTAGTGGCCTATGATCAGTTTGCCGGCATTTGCTTTGAGCGCGATGGTAGCCGCTTCTGTAGTAGTAGAGTGCATAGTCTCCGCTGCACGTTCCCTATGCATATTGACGAAAGTCGCCTCATGGTACAGCACACTGACTCCCTGTATCTGATCCAGGAAGGTCTCTGTGTAAACCGTATCCGTGCAGAAAGCATAACTCCGTACCGGAGCAGGATCAGTGGTCAGGTCATGATTAGCTATCACGGCGCCATCAGGCTTAGTATAGTCTGCCCCTTGCTTTATTTTGCCTATCTCGCTCACAGGTATCTCATGCAGCGCGATCTTCTCAGGCAGTATTTTTCGTTGCCCCGGTTTCTCGCGAAAGAGGTAGCCCGTGGTCGGTATCCTGTGTCGTAGTATGATGCTCTCTACAGTGAGCTGGCTATTCTCATAGACCACCTGCGGCCTCTCATCAGTCACTATATGAAACTCTATAGGGTAGCGCAGCTGCGTCTGCGCATAGGTGAAGTGCGCGCGCACGATCTCCTCTATACCTTTCGGTCCATGTATATGCAGGGTATGCTCGCGGTAGTTGAGGTTGAATGAAGTGATCAGGCCCATGAGGCCAAAGAAATGATCGCCGTGCAGATGCGTGATGAAAATATGATCGAGGCGGCCGCGCTTGATATTATATCGCGCCATCTGCATCTGCGTACCCTCGCCGCAGTCCAGCAGAAAGCCATCGCCGTTGTAATTCAGAAAATGGGAAGTAGGGTGCCTGTCATAGGCGGGTATGGCGCCATTGCTGCCCAGTATCGTCAGCTCAAAATGCATGCGCCGTATTTTTTAGCCTCTCAGGTCTCTGTCCAGCTCCTCCATCATCACAAAGTCTATCGACTCGGCCAGCGTAGGCACGATGTTGAGGATAGACTCCAGTTGAGATATCTTGATCAGTTTCTGGATATGCGTGTTGAGATTGGTCAGTACAAAGGTGCCGCCGGATTCTTTGCTCAGGCGGTTGCCCACCAGCAGTGCACTCAGGCCAGAAGAGTCTACGAACTGTACCGGAGAGAGGTCCAGGATGATATTCTTGAATCCCTCTGTATGCAGCATCACGAGCTCAGACTTCAGCAGCGGCGCGAAATTACTGAGCAGTTTCTCCTCATCTATTTTCAATACACAGAACCGCTCTCTTTTGTCAATGGAAAATTTCATGGCTTGAGTTTATAGAGTACTAATCTAGGCTTTGTGCTGGTAAAATAAGTAAAAAATGTATTTTTTCAATAGCTACGACATTAAATATTCGAAACTTGCATATATCCCATCACTTTATAATTTCGCGCCTTATTTTATCAATCTTTGAAAATGAAACAATTTCTACTCTTTTTTAGCCTTATTCTCCTTATTGCTACAGCAAATGCCCAGCAAGAAAGGATGATTGCCTACTGTTATCTCCATATTACCAGCGCGGACTCCGGCGCTTATCATTATAATGGCGTACATAGCGTGGACTCGCTTTGGAGTAATACTTACCTGACACCTTGTGATACGATGTTTACATGGAGATCTGGTACCAATGGATATATTCCTTCAAGGATGCTTCTCAGAAGCTACGATGCAGACCAGAAATTGTTAAACGATACAGCATACGTATGGAGTAATAGTGCTGGATATTTTAAATTAGGAGCTGCTTGCCACTATTCATATGACGCAGATGGCATGCCTCTGGATAATAATAATTATGGCTTTAATTCTCAGAATGTATGGGTTAACACCCTACATGATTTTTATCGCTTTAACACTGATAGGACACCAGCTAAATTTGTAGAGCTGAGGCAATCACCTATTGGAGGCAATTTTGATTCATCTGTCTGTTCGCAGTACTTTTATCAGAGTCCGGGGCTATTATCATCTACAGTTTCCAGAAACTACAGCCTCAGTACAGGTGCATTTTATGGCTACACCGTCTATCGATACACATACACAGCGACCAATCAACCTGATAGCTCGATCTCTCCGACTGCTATTAATACTAATTATTACGATAATGCCGGAATGCTCTTAAGCAAAAATCTTACGCTATGGGATAGTAGTGGATGGCATCTTTATGATAGCACCAGATATTGGTACAATAGTAACTCAGCCAAAGTAAGTAGTATGGGTTTTACCAGAGATACTACCCTTGGCCTGTGGAAGCCATCCCGCCGCGATACATTCATGTATGATCAGGCCGGAATGCTGGTCCGCCAGTTAGGGTATTTCTGGAATACTACTACTACAGATTGGCGCACAGACTCTGCTTACGATTATAGATTTTATTATGAGGCGATTCCCAATGGTGTCATATCACCTGAAGTCAATGCACAAGGAGTTGTAGTCAAAGGCAATCCATCTGCCACAGGCGCTTTTGAGATAGCCAATAGTGGTGATATAGACACTCCATATACACTATCAGATATCACAGGTCGTCAGATAGCCAGCGGAGCTTTTGCTTCTCATAGCAATGCTGTACTGAGTGTGCCTGTGCAGGGAGTATATCTGCTATACACCACCACCGGCTCGCAAGCACACTACCAGAAGCTCGTCTCAGGCTACTAGGCAGAGGCAACGCAAGCCCTACCGGCTACGTCTGTATCAAAAAAGCTCCGAATCCACGCGGCGCGGGTACATTTTGACGCTACGGTGACAAACCATATACCCCAAAATGCTTACATTTATCCAAGGCCTGACAATAAACCCGGCTCCTGTGCGCCTCATAGCTATTGACGCAGGATAAAAGCAGGTTTAAATTATAAGGAAAAGGCCCGGATAGCGTTTAATAGGCGACACCAGGAGTATACTGCTGGCCGTATAGCCAATAAAACACAAAATCCGGTCTGGCCATTTTGGCAGAAAAACTAGTTGGTTCAGTATTTGAAATTAAGATAACATGGAAGCAAAATTTTCACCGAAAGTCAAGGAGGTCATCTCCTACAGCCGCGAGGAGGCGCTCAGGCTCGGTCATGACTTTATAGGCATAGAGCACCTGCTGCTCGGCCTGATCCGCGAGGGTGAGGGACTCGCTATCAAGACCCTCAAATCACTGCAGGTAGACCCTGTGATGCTCCGCAAGCTGGTAGAAGACTCGATCAAGGATAAAGTATCTAAGACCGTGTACAATCCCAACTCACTGCCGCTCACCAAGCAGGCAGAGAAAGTGCTGAAGATCACGGTGCTCGAGGCCAAGGTCATGAAAAGTGACGTAATAGGTACTGAGCACCTCATGCTCTCTATCCTGAAAAACAAGGACAATATCGTGACCCAGATCCTGGCACAGCATGATGTAGACTATGACGTCTTCAAGTCTGAGCTGGAGCTGGTACAAAACGACATCAAAGACACCCCGCGCTCTGAGCTCCCTGGTGATGGATCTGATGAGGATCCATATGAGGATGACAAGGGCCGTGGCAGTTTTGGCAGCCAGCCATCTGCCAAAAAGCCGGGTAATACCAAGTCAAAAACTCCGGTTTTGGACAACTTTGGCCGCGACGTGACAGCCGCAGCCGAGGAGGGTACACTGGACCCGATAGTAGGCCGTGAGGCTGAGATCGAGCGGGTGAGTCAGATCCTGAGCCGCCGCAAGAAGAATAACCCGATCCTGATCGGTGAGCCGGGTGTGGGCAAGACTGCCGTAGTGGAAGGCCTCGCCCTCCGCATCATACAGAAGAAAGTAAGCCGCGTACTCTTTGGCAAGCGTATCGTGATGCTGGATATGGCTGCTCTCGTGGCCGGTACTAAGTACCGCGGCCAGTTTGAAGAGCGTATGAAGGCCATCATGACCGAGCTGGAGAAAAACCGCGATGTGATCCTCTTTATAGATGAGATCCACACCATCGTAGGTGCCGGTGGCGCTACGGGTTCGCTCGATGCGTCCAATATCTTCAAGCCAGCCCTGGCCCGTGGTGAGCTGCAGTGCATCGGCGCCTCTACGCTGGACGAGTACCGCCAGTATATAGAGAAGGACGGCGCACTGGACCGTCGCTTCCAGAAAGTGATCATAGATCCACCATCTCCAGATGAGACGGTGCAGATCCTGACCAATATCAAACCAAAGTACGAAGAGTACCACAGTGTAGAATATTCTAATGATGCGATCCAGGCTTGTGTGAAGCTCTCTGGCCGCTATATCACTGATCGCTTCTTCCCTGACAAGGCGATAGACGTATTGGATGAGGTAGGCGCTCGTGTGCACCTGAAGAATATCCACGTGCCGAAAAATATAACTGAGCTGGAGAAGGCCGTAGAGGATATCAAGACAGAGAAAAACCAGGTGGTAAAGTCTCAGAAATATGAAGAGGCTGCCCGCCTGCGCGACAGGGAAAAGAACCTGCTCGAAGAGCTGGAAAAAGCTAAAAACCTCTGGGAAGAAGACTCTAAGAATGCCCGCTATCCTGTAGGTGAAGAAGATATCGCTGAAGTGGTAGCTATGATGACAGGTATACCTGTGAGCAAGGTAGCTCAGACTGAAGGCTCTAAGCTGCTCAGCATGGGCACCGAACTGCAAGGCGCAGTGATAGGCCAGGACGAAGCAGTAACTAAGATCGTGAAAGCGATCCAGCGTAACCGTGTAGGCCTAAAGGATCCAAGAAAGCCTATCGGCACATTCATCTTCCTCGGACCTACAGGTGTAGGTAAGACAGAGCTGGCGAAAGCAATAGCCCGCTACATGTTTGACTCAGAGGAGGCGCTGATCCGCATCGACATGAGTGAGTACATGGAGAAATTCTCCGTATCACGCCTCGTAGGTGCGCCTCCGGGATACGTGGGATATGAAGAAGGTGGTCAGCTGACTGAGAAAGTTCGCCGTAAGCCATACTCTGTGGTGCTGCTCGATGAGATCGAGAAGGCTCACCCTGATGTATTCAATATCCTTCTGCAGGTGTTTGATGACGGTATCCTCACAGATAGCCTCGGTCGCAAGGTAGACTTTAAGAATACACTCATCATCATGACATCTAATATAGGTGCGCGTGATCTCAAAGACTTCGGTGCAGGTGTTGGTTTTGCTACACAGACCAGAACTGAGAATAGCGACGAGATGTCTAAGAATGTCATCTCTAAGGCGCTCAAGAGAACGTTCTCTCCAGAGTTTCTGAACCGTATAGATGATGTAGTAATCTTCAACTCTCTGGAGAAGAAGTCCATCTTCAAGATCATCGATATCGCACTGAAGGATGTAGTAGGCCGTCTGCTTACGCTCGGCTACGAGATCAAACTGACTGATGAGGCTAAGGAGTTTCTGGTGGACAAAGGTTACGATCCTGCCTTTGGTGCTCGTCCGCTGCACAGGGCTATACAGAAATATGTAGAAGACCCACTGGCCGAAGAGATACTCCGCGCCAATGCTAAACCGGGAGACATATTCACGGTAGACTATGACAAGGAGGGCCAGACGCTCAGGATCTCGCATAAGACGCCAAAGAAAAAGGCAGAAACGCAGACAGGAGAATAAATTCTGCTGCAGATCATAATAATATGAGCCCGGTCATGTGCCGGGCTTATTTTTTGGTACTAATTTTGACATCCGCACGTCATGCATCATTTCAGACATATTTTGATCATTAGTGCACTGCTGGCTATTTGTACGGCTACGCAGGCACAGGCCTTTTCTCCTGTATACATGGCGGAGCTGAATAAATCATTGCCGCACAAATTCAAAACTATAAACGTGGGCACCACTATGGAGGCCATACGTGTGCAGGAGATGGTCAAAGTATATGTGCTCATAGATGACATAGAGCAATATGAACAGGTGCTGATAGAGCGCAGCGATGAGTTTGGTACTAACTTCTCCCAGTGCAAACTGATAAATGTAGAGAAGGGCAAATACCGCAATAACTATCTGGAGCTGACAGACCGCTATCCGGTCTCTACCAAAATGGCTACTATGTATCGCATCAAGACCATCACATCTGATGGCATCATACGTATGTATCCGCCTGTCTCTGTCTCCAAAGATGACGACAAGGCGACCGGGCTAGTGCAGAAGTGACTTCCCCAGATTTTAGGGATGTACGTACAATCTATAAGCGAGCTCTCCTGAATCCTGCAGGAGTTTCATTTAACCGTGCTTTAAACACTCTGCTAAATGCTGCTTCTGATTGATATCCTACATGCGAGGCGATACTGCTGATATTCTCTTTGCTGGTCAGCAGAAGGCGTTTTGCCTTGTCCATGCGCCAGTTGGTCAGGTATACCAGCGGCGTCTCCCCTACCGTATCTTTAAACTTATTGAAGAAAAGCGTGCGTGACATACCCGTGGCCTTGGCCAGCATATCCAGCGTCCATTCTTTCTCAGGTTTATCCTGTATCATCTTTAGCGCCGTGCTGATACGCTCATCGGCCAGCGCAGCCAGGAAACCCTCTGCCTGCCCACCCTGATGTATGTAGGCGCGTATCGTATATATGAAGAGCATCTCCGAGAGCCTGGCCACTAGTATTTTCGATCCTTGTTTTTCACTGTTTATCTCGTCAAAGATCAGGTCAGCCGTTTGCTTCAGCCATGCGTGCTCGCGGCTGCTAAAACTGGTGATATGAATGAATGCCGGCAGGCTGCTGATCAGAGGATGCGCCGGCTTATGCTCAAACTCAAAGTGCCCACCCAGCAGTACTGTTTCTTCTTCTCCTTCGGAGAAAAGCGGCGTACCATTCTGGCGTGATCTGATATAGTCAGCCATACTATACACACGCTTGCCTTGCCCGTCAGAGATACGATACGGCCTGCTGAGTGGCAGCAGCACCAGGTCACCCTCTTTCATCACAATGGGCGGCTGTCCTTCTATATTGATCACACAGGCCCCCTTCACCAGCCTCCAGAACTGCACGTAGGGACCTGATGGTGTATCTACTGCCCATGGTGACAGGAGCACGAGTTTCCGATACACGATACCATGTAGCTTGATAGTCTCCAGAATGGTACTTAATACATCCATTATTGTACGATTGAGCAGGCAATATGCACTTTCTGACAATAAAAGTAAACAGCGCCCCGGTAAATTTGCATCATAAATCAATCATAAAAAAAGATCATGACCACACAGCAAATAGCAGAACAGTACGTAGCACTTTTCAAGCAAGGCAAGGCTGCCGAAATACAAAATACGATGTATCACGCAGAGGTGACCTGCAAAGAACCCGAACATGCAGCAGCAATAGGAATCCCCACACTGACGCAGGGCCTGGAGGCCGTCCAGGCCAAATCAAAGACAAGGCAGGCTACTATAGCAGAGGTCCACAGTTTCTGCTGCTCCGAACCGTTGGTAAACGGCAATTATTTTAGCGTAGCGATGGGCCGTGAGCTGACATTCAAAAATGGTCAACGACTGAAAGCAGACGAGATCGCCGTATTCGGGGTGAAGGATGACAAGATCATATCCGAAACCTTCTTCTACTGATGCATCAAATGACAAAGAGCGTGGAAGCCTAATGGATATTAGGTCTCCGCGCTCTTTGCCGTCGATCAGAGCGTACTATTTGGTGCCTTCGGCAAAAGTGTTCATCATCACCTCGCTCACGCCCATATTACTGAAGCCACCATCATGGTAGAGGTTCTGCATCGTGACATATTTCGTCAGGTCTGAGAAAAGCGTAATAGTATAGTCCGCACAGGCATCTGCGCTGGCATTACCCAGGGGTGACATCTTATCAGCAAAGCCAAAGAAAGAATCAAAGCCTTTGATGCCTGATCCCGCTGTGGTCATGGTCGGAGACTGAGAGATAGAGTTGATACGCACTTTCTTTGAATTGCCATAATAGTAGCCAAAGGAGCGCACGATAGACTCCAATGTAGCCTTGGCATCTGCCATATCACCATACCCCGGGAAAGCACGCTGGCCCGCTATATAGGTGAGCGCTACTACGCTACCCCATTCATTGATCGCATCCTGCTTCATGCACGACTGCAGCACTTTGTGCAGAGATAGCGCAGATATGTCCAGCGTCTTTTGAAACCACTCATAGTTCAGGTCGGTATATGTCTTGCCCTTCCTCACGTTTGGAGACATACCTATGGAGTGCAGCACGAAGTCCAGCTTGCCCCCCAGGTGCTCTACTGCCTGTACCACCAGTTTGTCCAGGTCTTCTACCACTGTAGCATCTGCAGGTATCACTATAGTGCCACACTGCTCGGCCAGTTTATTGATCTCACCCATGCGGAGTGCCACAGGAGCATTGGTCAATACAAATTTAGCGCCTTGCTCGTGCGCTTTCAGGGCCGTTTTCCATGCTATAGAGTTAGCGTCCAGAGCGCCAAATATGATCCCTCTTTTTCCTGCCAGTAGATTGTTTGCCATGTCTTGTGTATTTGATACAAAGTCAAAAGTAAAAAAGTACCCGTGATTATAAACTGCACCTAAAACAAGAAAGCCTGACAGGCTTTCACCGTCAGGCTTTTCTTTTATCTATTATCTCCTATAGGAGAAGATCTTCAAATACTATTTCTTGGCAGTAGCCAGCCCAGCTATCGCATCCTCCAGGATATTCTCATCGCCATCAGTATAGCCGCTATGCTCATAGATGATCTTGCCATTCTGATCCAGCACCAGTGTGAATGGTACGGTCTGTATATTGAGCTGTCGCTTCAGGTCCTGGTTTACATCCAGCAGTACATCGTAGGTCCAGCGCTGGCCGTCTACGTATGGTTTTACTTTTGGCGCGCTACGGCTGTCGTCTATTGATACCGCCACCAGATTCACATTATACTTTTTCTGCCAGTCTTCGTACACTTCACTGATATTATTCAGAGCCTTTTTGCACGGTACGCACCATGTAGCCCAAAAGTCAATTACTGTTATCTTGCCCGTCTTGCCTAAGTCCTGCACATTCACTTTTTTGCCATTCACATCTGTGAGCGTGACGTTAGGCAGGGTGCGCTCGCCGAGTATCTTTTCCAGACCCTTTTTCTCTTGCGCAAAGGCAGACACATAGAGTACAGACACCAGCGCGGTGAGCGCGATTATTTTCTTCATTTTATTGATTTTGTTGTGGGTTAGCCAAGTTTTGTGCCAATCGCTATTTTTTATCAATCTTTACAAACTTTTTACTTTACTAATATAAGCGGTTAATCAGTCTCATGCGCAAGATTCTACTAACATTTTTTGTGATAGTGGCGGCAGTAGCAGTATATGGTCAGGATCATGGCTTTATATCGGGTTCCTTTCAGTCAAACACTAACTTCTACATACGCGACTCTGCTATCGGCGCGGCCAATCTGCCACACTACGACAACCTCAAAGTAGGCAGCGATATCTGGTTTAACCTGAACTATACAAACACCAAGTACGACCTGGAAGCGGGGATCCGCTTTGACGCCTACCTGAACTCCATATTACGAAACCCTACCACGCCATATACTGGTGTAGGTCTTGGTACCTTTTATATAAAAAAGAAATTTAAGGATGTAACGCTGAGTGGCGGCTATCTCTATGATCAGATAGGCTGCGGCATGATATACCGCACTTATGAGGAGCGCACGCTGGGTATAGACAATGCCCTCGTAGGGGGCCGCGTAGAATACGACTATAAGCAGATGCTACATGTCAAAGCCTTCAGCGGCGTGCAGAAAAACCTTTTCAGCATCTACAATCCTATCATCACCGGCTTCAATGCCGAAGGCAACTTTACCAAAGGGAAAGTGACCATAGCACCGGGTATCGGTATGGTAAACCGCTCTATGGATCAGGGTTCAATGAATAAAGTAGTGAGCGCTATAGAGAGCATGGACAGCGCCACCCGGTTTGTCCCAAAGTATAATGTGTATGCCTTTACCGCCTACAATACACTCTCCGTAGGCCCGGTATCATGGTATATAGAGGGTAGCTACAAGACCAAAGAAGGAAACTACTATCTCAACCAGTTTGGTCAGAGCCAGCTGCAAAATAAGGCCGGCAATGCGATCTACTCCAGCCTGAATATCTCAAAGAAAGGCATCGGTGCTACTTTCCTCTTCAAGCGGGTTGAGAATTTCACCATGCGCACCTCGCCAAATGAAAAGATATTTCAGGGCCTCATGAATTTTGAGCCACCGGTACCGCGCCAGAACTCCCTCCGACTGCCATCACGGTATTTCGCCTCCTCATTGGAGCAGCATGAGCTCGCCTTTGGTGCAGAGGTGACCTGGAAGCCGATCAAAAAACTCACCTTTATCCTGAATGGTTCCTACGTCAGGGATTTCCTTTTTGCGCCTGCACTGATCCGGGAGCCGGTCGTAAAAGACAATGGCCTGGGTGGCAAAGACACCACCTACAGGGATCACAAAAACTTTTTTGGCGAGGGCAACCTGGAGTGCATCTTCAAACCCAAATCCAACATAGAACTCGACTTCGGCTTCCAGTATATCTTTTACAATCGTATCATGTACCAGCAGGACGGAGGTATCTATCCCGGCGAATATAAGGTCAGCAGCTACACGCCATTCTTTGAGATCAGCCATAGATTCAATAAGAAAATGTCGTACCGCATAGAGCTACAGTATCAGTATGTACCAAATGATTTTGGACAGTGGGCATACGGCCTGTTTGAGTTCAATATCGCGCCGTCCTTCTCGATTGCCGTATCTGACATGTGGAACTTCAAACCTAACCCTAACAATGTCGTAGCAGTGTACCGCGAGCCACATCATTTCTACTCTGCCTTTGTAGCCTACACTTATGGCCCTCACCGCTTCAGCCTGAACTATGTGAAGCAGGTAGCAGGTATAGTCTGTACGGGTGGTGTCTGCCGCTTCGAGCCGGCTTTCAGCGGCGTGAGATTTTCCGTAACTTCAACTTTCTGATCGCATCATGAGATTTCTGTATAAAATAAGCATACCGGCCATCGCGGCTATAGCACTCCTGGCCAGTGGCTGCAAGGAGACCGGCCCCAGCATAGACCTGACCAATGGCAAGCACAACGTACTGATCGATACAGCGTACGTAGAATCGACCGTACAGGCAGCAGAACCCAAAAACGTACTGATCGAGCTTTTCACCGGTGTGTCATGTATCAACTGTCCGGCTGCGCACGTGACAGTAGACAATATAGTGGCTGCCAATCCCCGTAGGGTGATAGGCCTGGCACTACACAGTACCGCAGAGCCTGCTGCGCAGGATGAGCCACCTCCGGGCACCCGTCAAAATCTCGGCTCCGCAGATGCGCAGACGATAGTCAGCCATTTTGGCGAGCCCGGTGCGCGCCCTGTAGGTGCGGTAGACCGCGTGGTGCATAGTGCTACATTTATCAATTCCATCTTTGATATAGCGGGAAACTTTAACGGCTATGCTACGACGCAGCTGGCTAAAGCTACGCCTGTCAATATAACCCTGACCAGCACCTATGATGCTGCGACCAGGAGCGGCGTGATCCTGACAGAACTACACTATACCGCTGCACAGCCGGATAGCAATAAGGTGACCATATATCTCATAGAAGACAGCATCGTGACCAGCCAGCTACAGGCCGATAACTCTGACGATACTAACTACGTGCACAATGACATCATGCGTATGGCCCTGACCAATGCACTCGGAGACAGGATTAATACGACACTGATAGCCGGCACCGTGATCAAGAAGGCATATTCATACAACCTCGGTACCGGCTGGCGCCCTGAGCATATGCGTATCGTAGCCTTCGTGCACCGCTACTCCGGTAGTGATGAGGTACTGCAGGTCAAGGATGTAAAGCTACAGTGACACTCCTGATATATTTGACAGTTTGATACTTACGGCGCGTATTGTAGCTTTGCGCGTCTGATCAATAGATTTATCGAAGATGAAAATTTCATATAATTGGCTTAAGTCTTACCTCGACCTCAATCTCGTACCGGCAGATGTGGCGGAGATCCTCACTAATACGGGCCTGGAAGTGGAGAGTGTAGATGCGTGGGAGTCAGTACCGGGCGGACTGGAGGGCGTAGTGATAGGTGAGATAGTAGCCTGTGAGAAGCACCCTGATGCAGACAAGCTGAATGTGACCAAAGTAGATGTGGGCACCGGTGAGCTGCTGCAGATCGTCTGCGGCGCACCTAATGCGCGCGTAGGCCTCAAGTCTCCGGTGGCGCTCGTAGGTGCTACCCTGTATCCATCCTCAGGAGAGAAGTTTCAAATCAAGAAAGCTAAGATACGCGGCGTAGAATCCTTTGGGATGATATGTGCGGATGATGAGCTGGGCCTCGGCGCCTCGCACGCAGGCATCATGGAGCTGGACCCGGCTACCAAAGTCGGCACACCTGCTGCTGATTACTTCAAAGTAGAAAAGGACCATGTATTTGAGATAGGCCTCACGCCAAACCGCTCAGATGCCTACTCTCATATAGGTGTGGCACGTGACCTCTCTGCGGCCCTGAGTACAGTCTATAAAATAGAGGCTACGCTCAAAAAGCCGGCTACCAACCTGGAAAACGCAAAGATCACCAGCCTGAAAAGTGCCAATCAGCTGGACCTCTGCGCCCCGATCCCATGCGTGAAACTGGATCGCGGCAATGGTGTGAAAGAGGTACTGATAGAAGATACTGCCGCCTGCCCGCGCTACAGCGGAGTGAATATAGCCGGCGTAAAAGTAGCTGAGTCACCGCAGTGGCTGAAAAACAAACTGCTCACCATAGGCCTCCGCCCTATCAATAATGTAGTAGACATCACTAACTATGTACTACATGAATATGGACAGCCACTACACGCCTTTGATGCCGACAGGATCAGGGGTGGCAAGGTCATCATAAAAAAGCTGGCACAAGGCACCGTATTCAAGGCGCTCGATGGCACGGACCGCAAGCTCTCTGCAGAGGATCTCATGATCTGCGATACAGAGGGTGGCCTGTGCATAGCAGGTGTCTTTGGCGGCCTGGATAGTGGCGTATCTGAGCGCACTACCAATATATTCCTGGAGTCTGCCCACTTTGACCAGGTGAGCGTACGCAAGACTGCTGCGCGCCACAACCTGCGCACGGATGCAGCCATGCACTTTGAGAAGATCACAGATGTCAACGCGACAGTAGAAGTACTCAAGCGCGCAGCCTCTCTCATCTGCGAGATATGCGGCGGCCATGTAGTATCTGATATCATAGATGTGTACCCGGCACCTGTCAGCGGCTACACTGTCACCACCGGCATCACCCGCCTCAATAAACTAGCCGGCGCAGACATACCGGCAGCTACTATCAAAAACATCCTCACCAAACTGGGTATCTCTATAGAGAAAGAAGAAGGCGATCAGCTATCACTGCTCGTCCCTACTTTCAAGGCTGATGTAAAGCGCGAGGCAGATGTACTGGAGGAGATACTACGCATCTACGGGTACAACAATATACCGATGCCTCAGATGCTGCACTCATCACTGTCTTTCTCCCCTCAGGTAGATCCTGTCAAACTGGAGAATACAGCCGCAGCACTGCTCGTAGGTGCAGGCTTTAGCGAGATCAGTACAAACTCTATTTCTCAGTCTAAGTTTGAGCAGGATGAGGCTCTGAAGCAGCAGCAGATCATGCTGCTCAACTCTCAGACAGCAGAGCTGGACAGCCTCCGCACCTCTATGCTCTACAGCGGCCTGGAGGTCATAGCGCACAATCAGAACCGCAAAGCCGGCGACCTGCGCCTGTACGAGATAGGCAAGACCTATCATCGCGATAAGGACATCTTCACGCAGCAGCAGCATCTCGTCCTATTCCTGACAGGACAGGATATAGCGGACAACTGGCTCTCCAAAGGCCGCAAGTACGATTTCTATCACTTGCAGTCTTATGTATCTAATTTGCTTTCGCGTTTTGGCATTCATGAGTATGCCTCTACCGTGATCGAGTCATCACCGTTTGCCTTTGCCAGTCAGCTCAGCGTAGAGGGGCAGCATCTCGCCAGCTACGGACAGGTAGACAAAGCTATCCTGAAGAACTTTGACATCAGGCAGGATGTCTTCTTTGCTGATATCAATTGGGATCTCGTCATGCAGCACTCTCAGCATGTGCATGTACAGTTCAGGCACCTGGCTAAGTTCCCGGCTGTGCGTCGCGATCTGGCCATGCTGGTCAGTGCAGACCTGCGCTTTGAGCAGATAGAGCAGCTGGCACGAGCTGAAGGCCGTAAGCTACTTCGCGAAGTCTCTCTCTTTGACGTATACAAAGGTGACAAGATAGAGCAGGGCAAAAAGTCTTACGCGGTCAGCTTCACATTCCTTGACCCGGAAAAGACGCTCACTGATGCGGACATAGATAAGACCATGAGCAAGCTGATGAAAAAGCTGGAGTCTGAGCTGGGAGCCGTGATCAGAAAGTAACTATCCACATACTATAATACATAATGCAGGAAGCAAGTGTATTTTAGTTTGACTAGGTATCTAATCATCTCCATCACACAATTCAAATAAATCATAGTCCTTACTTCATACCCAACTGCTCCGGCTCAAAGGTCAGCGTAGTCATGTAGATATATGTCCTGCCCAGCTGTCCGGTGAACCATACTTTTTTCCTGCCCTTGATATTGCTGCTGTAGTTCATCAGCACGTATTTGTTGTCATCTATCTTCACGATACCCGGGAATGCATTATCGCCCGTACTCGGCAGGTCAGACACCAGCGAGAGGCTCAGGTCCTGCTTATTGAGCTTAAAGATCGACGTCACCTTAGACGTAAACCAGTAGCGGACCATGTTGTGTATCTGCTGGCGCTTGGTCAGTACAGAGTCTGTGTAGCGGTTCATATAGCCATCGTTATTGCGGCGGCTCACCAGGTAGATATCATCATTGTGGTCAAAGAGCAACGCACTGTCATACTTATTCCTTGACTTTACCTTTTTCCAGGTGCCGATATTGCAGTTATCAGCCTTGCAGATCAGTGCGCCGCTGCTCTCCAGGCGTACCGTGGCAAAGAGGTCTCCCTTCTTATCAAAGATGAACTCGCCCTCCTCCGCATGTTCCGCATCTATCTGCGGTGCCGCGGTGAATGGTTGAAAGGTAGTACCATTGGTCGTGTAGAAAAGGCGCAGGTTAGAGTGGTGTTGAGTATTGTACAGATTGCGGCCATCGTAGGCAGATAGGTATACAGTATCATTGCGCTCGCGCAGCCGCCATGGTACGAAGCCATCCAGATTTGTGCTCTGCGGAGCCGTCCAGCTATGCTCACCCACAGACCGGCACATCAGCATCTCCTTTGGCTCAAAGCTGAACATGCTCTTTCCACCCGTAAAGAAATACAGGTTCAGCGTATCATGGTACACCGCAAACCTCGGCTCGCGCTGGTCGCGGCCCATACTGATCTCGGTCTCATATTCCCACTTATCCAGATCATAGGAACTGACCACATACAGCTTCACTTTCTTAGAAGCATAGTGAGTCGGTGCAGTGCGGAAGGCCAGGTAGTATCTCTCCTTATATCGCACCAGGTCGAGGTTATTATTGCTATGCATCAGGTGGCACTGCTTCGGCAGGCGACCAGAGGTGGTCAGGTTTTTCCATTCACCAAATTTTAACTTTTGGGCAGAGGTCATATAGCAGGACGACAATAGCAGCAGCAAGGCGATAAGGCGCATGATGAATTGAATTTTGGTTGAGGTTAGGAAACGCAAAGGACGGTCGATTAGTCTTACTACACAATCGTCATTAAGTGAATGCCGTGAATCTTTCGGCTACGGAATGTCCTATAAAACAAATGGCGCAAGTATTTAGACAAACAGGATCGTACCCATACCGCAGCACGAGCATATTCTTTCCCATTTGATATAGTAAATTGTTAATATACCATTGGCACAGCTTTTTCTATTCCTAAACCACTTACTATTAACCCGAAAAAATTAACACAATGAAATCCCGACTCATGATCCTCGCCCTCGGCACCGGTATCGCTCTGGCCGCTTGCAACAGTAAGCCCACAGCCGATATACCTGTGACTACCATAGATACTACCAGCCATACTGGTGATACATCTACAGCCAGCGTGCCATCAGGAGATGCGGGCACGGCGAAAATGGAAGACTCCACCTTCCTCGCAGATGCCAGCCAGACCGGTGTATTTGAGATAGAAGCGGGCAAGCTGGCTGAAAAAAATTCTCAGAATGCTGAGGTCAAAAGTTTTGCAAAAATGATGATAGATCAGCATACTGCTATGGGCAAAGATGTAGAAGCACTATCAAAGGCCAAAGGCATCACACTGCCGGTAGGTATGGGTGACGATAATAAAAAGGAATGGGACAAGCTTCAGGATCTGAAAGGAGCCAAATTTGACAAGGAATACGTGTCTGTGAATGTGGACGGTCACCGCAAAGCCATAGACCTGTTTGAGAAAACTGCTAAAAACGAAGCTGACTCTAAAGAAGCCCGCGATCTGGCATCTGCCGGTCTGCCAAAGCTGAAAACCCATCAGGAGCACGCCAAGAGCCTTAAAGACAAACTAAAATAAAACCATTCGGTAAAACTTCCTTGATTAGAAGAAGGGGCCCGGCATACGCTGTGGGCCCTTTCGGATTTTTAGGCCTCTCCGGTAGTTATGCTGATTTTACTCTTTTTAGCGTTAATATTGTCTGAGCGTAGCTAATGTATTAGTCTATTGCCTAACGTCTTAAATCTATCGTCTCAAAAATGTCCTATACTGACCGCCTGGACCGCATCATACAGCGCACTCGCCGCCTGGCCAATGAGTTTGCCGCACGGGAGGCAGCACTGCGCCTGGCCCGCGACGAAAACCAGAAATTGAAATTACAAATTGATAATCAGTCCGCTACGATAGAGGACTTAAACAATAAAATAAAAATCATTAAGTTAGCGCAATCGATTGAGAATAGTGAGGATATCACGGCTCTCAAGCGGAAGATAAACGAATACATCAGGGAAATAGACAATAGTATCGCCCTTCTCAATGACTAAGTGATGGAGAATACGGTGCAGATAAATGTGACAGTGGCGGATAGGATCTATCCCCTGAGGGTATCCGAAAGTGAAAAAGAGGAAGTACTCGACGCGGTCAAACTGGTCAATGAAAAGGTCAGGGAGTACCAGCGGCTATATGATGGGAAGGATAAGCAGGACTACCTGGCTATGGTGCTGCTGCTCTTTGCAGTGGAGCACATGAGGAATGCAAAAAAGATCATCATAGAAGATAGCAGCTTTGACACAAAGCTGGCAGAACTCGAACAAATACTCTCTCAGTCCTGATACTCAGGCAGTTTTCACATTGGATCCTTACTGTTTTCGTCTATCGCATCCCGGCTAGCCGGGCTCGGACAGTATTTATTTGATTCATTATAAACACCAAAAATGGCACTAACAATCATCGTAGGCGTAGTCCTCGCTGTCGTAGGTGCTGCTATTGGTCTTTTCATAGGCAAGGGATCTACCAAATCTGAGGTAGAAAAGATTGAGGCTCAGGCCAAAGCCGAAGCTGAAAAGAAGCTGGCAGATGCCAAGGCTTCCGCAGAAAAGATCGTAGCAGACGCGTCGCGAAACGCCGAAAACACCAAGAAAGACAAAATGCTCGAAGCCAAGGAACATTGGCTGCAGCTCAAGACCAAGCATGAGTCTGAGGTAGTAGAGCGCAATAAGAAAGTAGTAGAAAAGGAAAACCAGGTCAAGCAGCAGCAGCAGGATGCCAATAACAAGCTGGCGGAAGCATCGCGCAAGGAAAAAGACCTGGACCAGCTGCGTGACAACCTCAATAAACAACTGGAGGTAGTCAATACCAAGAAAGAACAGCTCGAGAAGAGCCACGAGACTTTCGTCAAGAAACTGGAGCAGATCAGCGCCCTCTCTAAGGAGGAGGCCAAGACCGAACTTCTCGAGTCACTCCGCAAGGAGACTGAGACCAGCGCTCTCGGCATGATGAAAGAGATCGTGGACAATGCCAAGGTCAATGCAAACAAGGAAGCCAAGAAGATCATCATCCAGTCTATACAGCGTACCGCTGCGGAGAATGCGATAGAGAATACCGTATCGGTATTCAATCTCGACAGTGATGAGATGAAAGGCCAGATCATCGGTCGTGAGGGACGTAATATCCGCGCACTCGAGGCTGCTACAGGCTGCGAGTTTGTAGTAGATGATACTCCTGAGGCCATGATCATCTCCGGCTATGATCCGATCCGCCGTGAGATAGCCCGTCTGTCGCTCCAGCGCCTCGTCACCGATGGCCGTATACACCCGGCACGTATCGAGGAGGTAGTGGCTAAGACCAAGAAGCAACTCGAAGATCACATCCGTGAGATAGGAGAGCGTACTGCTATAGACCTGGGCATACAGGGTCTGCACCCTGAGCTGGTGCGCTATGTAGGCCGTATGCGCTTCCGCTCATCCTATGGTCAGAACCTCCTCCAGCACAGCCGCGAGGTGGCCAATCTCTGCGCCACTATGGCTGCCAAGCTGGGC
>CAZNDJ010000057.1:0-21991 GCA_964571705.1 uncultured Chitinophagaceae bacterium | reverse complement strand
TATGACAAGCCATAGCCAGCTCACAGCCACCACCGAGGGCAAAGCCATTCACTGCAGCGATCACCGGCTTAGGGCACATTTCTATTTTATTGAAGACATCGTGGCCGCGCTTGGCCAGTGCTGTGCCCTGCGCCTCATCCAGTCCTTTGAACTCTGCTATGTCCGCACCCGCGGCGAAAGCCTTGCTGCCTTTGCCCGTGAGTACTACGCCTTTGATCTCTGCATTGGCGTACACCTCGTCCATCACTTCATTGAGGTCACCTATTACGGCCTTGTTTAGTGCATTGAGTTTGTCTTCGCGGTTGAGGGTCACGAGTAGGATGCCATTGGTGAGTTCGGTGAGGAGCGTGGTGTAAGATTTCATGATCTTGCAGATGTTTTTTTGATGGGCGCAAATATGGTAAAAACGGTGGTTGTTTGATGTTTTGGTTCAAAGAATTTATTGACCGGCAGATGCTGCTGCGCTCCAATACTTTGTGTCAAAATCTTTGATATTTTCACAGCAAAAGCTATTTGTGAAAACTAACCCGACCCCGAGCCGTATTGCGGCATTGCGCTTCGTTTCTGTAGTTACTATTTTCCTTTGTTCTATCCGGGTGGCCATGGCCACTGGTATCACCCGCGGCCATGAGCCGGCCTGGGTCGTCACATCCGGCTACGATGCTGGCAGGTCAGCGCCTGCCGGGCAGATGCAGGATGGCTTTTTCTTCCTGCTGGCTGATGAGCAGGTAGATGTAGCTACGCACTGTACGTACAGCCGCTATGTCAAAAAAATAGTAAGCAGCACGGGCGTGCAAAACTGCACGAGCCTGAGCTTTGACTACAATAAGTCATATGGCCAGATGGTCATACACCACGTAGACATCGTACGCGATGGGCACGTACAGGACCGGCTCGACCTCTCCCGCCTCAAGGTATCTGAGATGCAGCAAGGGCTGGCGCACAACCAGTACAATGACCAGATGACAGGCCTGCTGCTGCTGGAGGATGTGCGCGTGGGTGATATAGTAGATGTCTCCTACACGAGCACGGGAGACAATCCGATATTCCCGGATAAGGTATATGATTATTTCCAGCTTGGCTTTACGATACCTGTAGGCAAGGTATCCTGCCGGCTGCTGATGCCTCAGGGCAGGGAGCTGCATTTCAAATATATCAATGGTGCACCTCAGCCTGCGGAGTCTGCGGCAGGAGGCAAGAAGGTCTATAGCTGGGAGGCAACCGATGTGAAAGCCATCAAGATGGAGGATGGCACACCCGCTGGCTATGACCCCCTGCCCGGCGTATCTGTATCTGAGTATAGCTCCTGGCAGGAGGTGAAGGACTGGGCAAAGGCGTTCTATGAGCCTGCTGTGAATGCTGCCTCGCCTGAGATCAAAGCGCTGGCTGAGAATATATCTAAAGCCCATACTACTGATGAGGCCCGGGTGCTCGCTGCTGTACGGTATGTACAGGAGAAGATCCGCTACTTTGGAATAGAGATAGGTGTCAATACGCACAAGCCTAACCAACCTGCCTCTACACTCAGGCTGGGTTATGGTGACTGCAAGGATAAGTCAGTGCTGCTATGCAGCCTGCTCAGGGCTATGAATATACCGGCGCATCCAATCCTGGTCAGCACGACCAATCCTGCCGGACTGGGAGAGCACCTGCCCACGCCGACTGTATTTGACCACGTTTGTGTGCAGGCTACGGTATCAGGGCAGCAGCACTACTTTGACGCGACTGATGTGCCACAGCCGGCAGATCTGGCTTATATCCATTTCCCGGATTATAAGTATGGCCTCGTGATCACTGATGGCAGTACAGGGCTGACACAGATACCCTACAGCGGCGCCGGCTCCAGCACTCAGGCGCACATCCAGATATTTGCCGATGATACCATAGCGCCGGCACGCATGGTAGTGCAGACCACCTACAACGGTCTGGATGCTGACATCTTTCGCGCTAGCTGGAATAGCCAGAGCCATGAAAGTATCAACAGGACCTACCTCAATTTTTATGCGCGGTCATATCCTACTATAGAGGCTATAGACGAAGTGGCTATAGTGGAGGATGACAGTAGCAAGAACATGATCAAAACCCAGGAGACCTATCGTATCCCTGACTTTTGGGGAGAGGAAAAGGAAGGACAAAGGACACACGAGTTCTTTGCGACCAATCTCTTTACCATGCTGAACAGGCCGGAGGTAAAAAAGCGCAAAATGCCTATTGGTATCAACTATCCGCTGAACTATGATGAGGAGTATGAGATCGTACTGCCTACAGATCTGAAGGTGAAACGGGAGAATGCAAGCGTAGAGAATAATGCCTTTTCATTTACAGCATCCTATTCTTTTACAAAGTTTGACCATACCCTGCATCTGCGCTATAAGCTCCGGACACTCACCGATGCAATACCTGCTACAGAGGCCACCCAATATTTCGCAGATATCACCAAGCTGTCAAACATGATAGACTATAGTGTCATGCTGAGAGATGGTATTTCATCGTCCGGTTTCAGCGTTGTCTCCTTTTTATTGCTTCTGGCTACACTCATCGGTGCCGGATGGGGATGCTATTATATCTATCGTCATTATGACCCGGTGCCACGCAGAGATGATCCTGAGGGTGTACCTATAGGAGGCTGGCTGATACTGCCGGCACTCAGTACGGCAGTCTATCCGCTGGTGCTCATCTACACTTTTTTCTCCTCGGGATACTTTAATAGTACTGCGGTAGACCTGATCAGAGGGACCGTATCCAATCAATATGGAGCCAGCCTGGGTTTTCTCATATTGTTTGAGCTGATAGGCAATGCTGCCCGCATACCTGTATCGATACTCACGGCGATACTGTTTTTCAAAAGGCGCTCTTCGCTTCCTATGGTATTCACATTGCACTATGTGGTGACGATCATCTTTTATATCATCGATATAGGATGGTGTATTGGGTTAGGGGCAGACGCAGGTGATGATAGTTATACTTCACTGGCGCGTGTGCTGATCTATACCCTGGTATGGGGATCGTATATGTGGATGTCTCAGCGGGCAGGAGAGACTTTTGTGTACCGGGCTCCGGGCTATCAGCCTGCCGCACCAGACACGCTGGCTCCAGAGTGGCAGTCACCGGGAAATGACGATAGCCATTTTGCCCCACCTGCTGATAACAGTACACCACACAGCGATACAGATACTCCTCACATAGGCTAAAAAGCAAAACCACTCCCCGGCCGAGGAGTGGTTTCAAAACTATGTTGATCGGTTGATTTAGTTATTGTAGTAGCCTGAGAAGTGCAGCGTACGGACATCTGACTCTTTGGTAGCTGCAGTATTGGTAGCAGTAGCATTCAGGATCAGTTGAGTGCCGTTCAGCTCCACAGTGCCTTTGATATGGTAGGTGCCTGTAGACTCTGTGAGGGCGTCTGTCTCATCTATGGTAGCCTTGGTGGCGCCATTGAGAGATACATTTTTCAGCGTGACATAGGTGTAGATATAGTTTGTCTCGAGCGCTTTGATCTGGAGCTTCAGGGTGCTTGCATTTACCTTGCTCACGATCACATTATTCAGGCTGGCTACAGTGCTGGTACCGTCATTAGGTACCGACGTAGGATCGTTGTAGACACCTGCCCACTTAGACGCGTAGTCAGTCTCGTTAGAGGTCTTGCTGCAGCTGGTCATAAATGTAGTAGTGGCGAGTACGGTAGCGATGAATAGAATCTTTCTCATGACTGGTTACTTTTTTTAATCTTATGCTCATGTACGTGTAGCGGGAGTAAAAGGTTTCACCCGGATAGGAAAAAAACAAGCCAGGATGTGTGTGGGGGATAAAAAAGGCCTCATAAGCAGTGACTTATGAGGCCTTTGAAAAATTAAAAAAAACTACTACTTGCTGCCGGTAAAGGCATAGTATTTTACGTCACTGGAGTTGGTAGTGCTGGTACCTGATCCTGCCAGCGTGAGGATACTGCCGCTCAGGCCACCCGTACCGGTGAAGTGATAAGTATCACTGTAGCCAGCTATACTTCCATTTTCATTCACACTGAGAGACGTGGATGAGTTGATATGTACATTGTACAGCGTGACGTAGGTATAGTAGATGCTGCTGACCTCGGTCTGGAGTTCCAGCTTGAGGGTTGAGTTATCTACTTTAGATACCAGTACCCTATTGATAGCGCCACCGGCATTACCATTGTATATACCTACCCAGTTAGTAGTATTGTCTACCTTGCCGCAGGACATCAGTATCACTGATATGAGCAGGCCGCAGATGATGGATCTTTTCATGTGTGTGGTTTTAGGTTGTTATGCGAATTTTACACAGCTACGCTGCTCATGACCTTAGCTACCATCTCTCCGATAGAGGCCGGAGAGTCTACTACATGCAGGCCGCAGTCGCGCATGATCTGCATCTTGGCTGCTGCTGTATCTTCTGCACCACCTATGATGGCACCAGCGTGGCCCATGCGGCGTCCCGGAGGTGCTGTCTGGCCTGCTATGAAGCCTATGACCGGTTTCTTATTGCCGTTAGCCTTGATCCAGCGGGCGGCATCAGCCTCCAGACTGCCACCTATCTCGCCTATCATCACGATAGCGTCAGTATCAGGATCATTCATAAAGAGCTCCACAGCCTCGCGGGTAGTAGTGCCTATGATCGGGTCGCCACCGATACCGATAGCGGTAGATACACCGAGGCCAGCCTTAGCTACTTGATCCGCAGCCTCGTAGGTCAGGGTACCAGACTTAGACACGATGCCTATGCGGCCAGGTATGAATACGAAGCCCGGCATGATGCCTACCTTCGCGCCGCCAGGAGTGATCACACCAGGGCAGTTTGGCCCGATCAGGCGTGATTTGCGGGTGCTGAGGTAGTTGCGCGCTGTGACCATGTCCTGCACAGGGATACCCTCAGTGATGCAGACGATCAGCTCTACGCCGGCGTCAGCAGCCTCCATGATGGCATCTGCTGCAAATGCAGGTGGTACAAATATGATAGATACGTCGCAGCCGGTAGCTTTGCGTGCATCGGCTACACTATTGAATACAGGCTTGTCGAGGTGCTTCTCGCCACCCTTGCCAGGTGTCACACCGCCTACCACATTGGTACCGTACTCTATCATCTGAGTCGCGTGAAAGGTACCTTCCTTGCCGGTGAAGCCTTGTACGATCACCTTGCTGTTTTTACTTACCAGAACTGACATAATGTATAATTGATAATTTACAATTGATAATTGACAACGACAATATTAATAATTAAACCTTGGCATTGCGGCGCAGGTTTTTCAAAAAGTCGGATGCAAATATAAAATCAAAAAGCTCACCCTCCGTGATCTGCATGATCTCTTCCCGGTTGCCCTCCCAGTACTTGTAGCCCTCGTGGAGGAAGACCACATGGTCACCGATGCCCATCACAGAGTTCATATCATGCGTATTGATCACTGTGGTCATCTGGTACTCCTCCGTGATATGCTGTATCAGGTCGTCTATCACCAGAGAGGTCTTGGGGTCGAGGCCTGAGTTTGGCTCGTCACAGAAAAGGTACTTGGGATTCAGCACTATGGCGCGGGCTATACCTACGCGCTTTTTCATGCCGCCGCTCAGCTCGCCGGGATATTTTTTGTTGGTATTGACCATGTTCACCCGCTTCAGGCAGATATTGACCTGCTCGGTCTTGTCAGCCACAGACATGTCTGTAAACATATCGAGCGGAAAGCGGATATTCTCCTCTACTGTCATAGAGTCAAAGAGAGCGCCCCCCTGAAATAGCATACCGATCTCACGGCGGATCTGCTTGCGCTGCTTAAAGTTCATCTGAGTGAAGGAGCGGCCATCATACAGCACCTCACCCTCATCAGGCTCTACGAGGCCTACCATAGTTTTGAGCGTCACGGTCTTGCCACTACCGCTCTTGCCTATGATCAGGTTGCACTTGCCCTCTTTGAATACGGCGGAGATGCCCTTCAGCACCTGCTGCTCGCCAAATGACTTCTTGATATTTTTGATCTCTATCACGCTGCCTGTCTACTCTCCGAGGAGGAAAAATGCGATGAAAAAGTTGACTATCACGAGCATGATACTGGTGAGTACCACTGCCTGCGTACTGGCCCTGCCTATCTCCAGTGCACCACCTGATACATTGTATCCCTTGTAGCACGGTATAGAGGAGATGATAAAGGCAAAGAACACGCACTTGATAAACATCACTACCACGTCCCAGTTCTTCATATTGTCCTGCAGGCCGCGTACATACTCTGCCGTGGTAAAGAAGTGACCCAGCACCCCGCCCGCCCAGCCGCCGAGAATACCCAGCGCCACAGCCATCACGATCAGCATCGGTATCACTACGATAGCGGCCACTATCTTGGGCCCTACCAGGTACGAGCGGGTATTGACACCCATGATCTCGTAGGCATCTATCTGCTCTGAGATGCGCATACTACCCAGCTCAGTGGCGATATTAGATCCTACCTTGCCGGCCAGCAGCAGGGAGGTGATGGTCGGGGCCAGCTCTAGTATGAGGCTCTTGCGCACGATGGAGCCCATCCACCACATAGGCACGAGGCCGATACTTTTGAGCTGGTAGCTGAACTGTACGGCCGTCACAGCTCCCATAAAGGTAGCGATGATCGCCACGATAGAGAGCGAGCCGATACCGATGTCATTCATCTGGCGGAATGTCTCCTTGCTGTACATGGCAGCCTTTTCCGGGCGGGAAAAAGCATGGCGTATCATGATCAGGTAGCCGCCTATATCTTCGAGGAATTTCATTAGTGTGCGCTAAGATAGTTTTTTGTCACGGATAGGCAATAGAGGGACTGTGTGTAAGGTGGCCACAGCAGGCAAAGGTTAAAATGGTTTGCCTTGGCAAAAGTTGTTTAAGTTTGCTTACTTATCTATAGTTATAAATCATTCGATGATAAAGCATTTCTACGCACTTTTAATACTGGCCGGCCTTTCTGTCAGTTCTTTTGCCGCAGGTAGCAGCAAGATCAAAGTTTACTTTAATACCACCGTGGATACCACTTTTGCCACTCCGGGCAATAATGCCATGTACCTCTACCATGCGCTGGACGATACCCTGATATCTTATATCAATAAGGCTAACCATACGCTGGATATAGCAGTGTACCAGTTCTCTCAGGGCAGCGGCATGAGTGATATCGCAGCTGCGCTGAATGCGGCCCAGGCCCGCGGGGTCACTATCCGCTATATATATGACGGCAAGGATAACGCAAGTACCTCTATGGGCCTCCTGAATAGCGGTATCGCGACACTGGCCAGCCCATCTACGTCCGCCTACAATATTATGCACAACAAGTTTATGGTGATAGATGCCGGCTATGCCGCAGATGCCACCGTATGGACCGGCTCGACCAACTGGACTGAGTCCATGTTTGACAGGAGTACGAACAATGCCATAGTCATCCAGGACCAGGTAGTGGCACAGGCCTACGTAGCCCAGTTTGAGAAGATGTGGGGTGGGAGCGGAGCTACACCTAATGCTGCTACGTCAAAGTTTGGCCCGTTCAAGACTGCGAGCGCTACCAATACTTTCACAGTAGATGGCAGGACGGTAGAGGTTTATTTCAGCCCGGCAGATAATACCAATAGCCATATCGCATCAGCGCTGCAGAGCGTGGATAAAGAGCTTTTCTTTGGCGTGTACACCTACACATCCTCCATTGACGCCAGCGTTACCCGTCTGAAATATGTAACGCCCGGTATCACTGTCAAGGGGATCATGGATGAGTTTAGCGTAGGCTACAACGCTTATGATACCCTATCCCCGGTGATGGGCAGTGACCTGAAGATCTACAATGGCAGCAATACCGTGTATCACAATAAAATGATGATAGCAGATCCTGACTATCCGGGTATGGACCCGCTGGTACTGACCGGCAGTCACAACTGGTCCGTGACCGCAGATACCAAGAATGATGAGAACATGATCATCATACATGATGTAGATATAGCCAATCAGTACCTGCAGGATTTTGCAGGCAGTTTTGAGGCGCTGGGGGGCTCTATCAGTCATGTGACAGCCATCGATCCGGTAGGCGCTGAGAGCCGCATCAGGCTCTACCCCAATCCGGCACAGGATATGATATGGATAGATGTGCAGGATGCGCGCGAGACAGTGGCAGAGGTCCGCTCTATAGATGGGCAGCTGGTACGTAGTATGGCGCTACAGGGCACTCATAGCGCTATATCTCTGATAGATATATCTAGTGGTATATATGTAGTATCCATATCTGATCCGGCAGGTACGCATACATATAAGTTTGTAAAAATGTGAATCGGGTTTTGTGGATAAACCTGTGATTCTGTTTATTTGTGGGGAGAAAAATATTTTTTCTGAGGTGCAATCCTCTTAAATTCGTTCATTCTTTCATTTAACTATAAAAATCAACATCATGAAAAAATCAGTAATGTCATTATTCGCCCTCGGTACTATGGCGGCACTGATCCTGAGCAGCTGCGGTGCCAAGTACACTCCGCTCACTGAGGACCAGAAAAAAGCAAAAGCGGACTCTATCTACGCAGCTAAAGTAGTAGACGAGGTCAAGGCAAAGTCTGACGACTGTGACAAAAACCTCGAAGCAGCGGTAAATGCTAAGGTAGAAGAGCTGAAGGCAAACGCAACAGCAGCAGAGCCAGCCAAGTAATCCAATTTTTAAAACCGAATAAACCAAGTATAAAAATGAAAAAGACACTCATAAAACTCTGCTCTGTAGCCGCTATAGGTCTGGCACTCACTGCCTGCAATAATGATGCTGCCAACAAACAAGCACAAGACGCTGACAATGCTGCCATAGACCAGCTCGTACAGGACAAAGTAAAAAGCCTCGATGACTCACTGGCCAAGGCATGCGAAGACAAGGTAAGCCTCGCAGCTGAAGAGAAACTGAAGGCAGAGCCAGCAGCAAAGCCAGGTGCCAAGCCAGCAGCTCACCACACTACTACCACTACCAAGCCAGCCAAGAAGGATGAACCTAAGCCATCTACAGTAGGCAATGGCAAGCCTGATATGAATGGCGGCAGCAATAAAGCTCCGGGTACAGTAGGAAACGGAAAGCCTGATATGAACGGCGGCGCTAAGAAGGATCCTAACACAGTAGGCAACGGAAAGCCTAAGATGTAATATCTGACCAGCAAGAAATAGAAATGGGCCATCACTATGATGGCCCATTTTGTTTGCAGGAATATATTAGAGTCACCAGTCGCAGGTGCAGCGCCTCACACATGCAGGGCTGGCAGCCGCAGATACCTGACGGCTGTAGACAAGAAGCCGGGATATACAAAAAACAAAAGCCACCGCAGGGGTGGCTTTCGTATATCTGACTGAGGTTAAAATTAGTTCTTAACGCCAGTGTATGTGCATGTGTTAGCTGCGCCTGTAGTAGGAGTCAGGGTGTATGTCAGAGCGAGTGTAGTAGTATTGCCGCTGGTAGTCAGGGTACCTGTACCAGATACAGTAGTACCTGCTGCACCTACAGTCTGGCTAGCGATAGTCAGTGTAGTACCGCTCACAGTACCAGTCACAGTGAAGTTTTGATTGTAGAGGTTGCTGTAAACTACCTTTACTACATCAGTAGAAGAAGAAGTGATAGTAACAGTATAATTGTCAGTACCTACTGTGCACTGCTCAGCACCTGTATATGAACCGAGGAACTTAGCCCTTGTTTCAGTTTTGCAGTCAGAACCTTCGTATCCTGCGTCACAAGTCTTTGTGCATGAAGAGGTAGTCATCATAGTAGCTACCAGTGCCGCTGCTGCGAAAAAGCTTACAATTTTTTTCATCGTGTAGTTTGTTTTGGTTAATCAAATATGGCGCAATGATAAGGAAGATAACAGAAAAAACCAACGCAACCATGTCGCTTCCTAAACAGTCTTATTAGATTGTAGTAAGACGTAATGCGTTTTTGACAGTAAAATAATGAATAGGTTACAGCTCTTTTTATTACGGTCAATTGTTGCCTTTGCAAGCATTCGAGTTGAAATTATTGCTAATTTTGTAAAGAATTCTTAAAAACTCCATCGCTCATATGAAGAATTTTACAAAGATTTTATCGGTCGCTGTCTTTTTTATAGGAATGATGCTGGCACCCCGGCAGGCAGAGGCCACCCACTTCAAGGGCGGAGATATCTACTTCCGCTGTCTGGGCAATGGCCAGTACCAGTTGATCTTTACCTGCTACTACTCCTGTGAGCAGGGGTCATCTACCCCCTACGATCCTTCGCTGATCACATTTTCTCTGAATAGCACCTGCTCCGGCGTGCCTACGTCCCTTACAGCCTCTTCTACACTGTCCTCCGCACCAGATACCCTGCCGCTCTACTGTCCGGGTGTACGTACCACCTGTAGCTACTATGCCAGCGGTTCCGGTACTATACCTGCCGGTACGCCAGACGGCACCATGTTTGTCAACTATATCTCAGATCCATTCACCATACCGGCGGGCTGTACTGTGACTGCCGAGATAGATCAGGGTAGCCGCAATGCTGCCGTGACCAACCTGGTAGGTGCCAGCGGCTATGACCTGGATATCGTAGCCTCTGTGACCACACCGGCTAACGGGAACTGCCAGAACAACCCAGAGTTTGCCGCCTATCCGGTCAATGTGTTTTGTGTGAACCAGAATGCCAACTTCTCTCAGGGTGCTATAGACCTGAGCGGCGACTCCCTCGTGTACACGCTGATCAATCCGCGTACTGCCGGTGGCGCTTCCATACCATTCCAGACGGGATGTACGGCTACCAACCCCTTCGGTGCGCCTACACGCTATGCCAGTGTCTTTACTTTTGATACACGTACGGGTAATATAAACTTCACCCCTACCCAGACGGGCAACTATGTGCTGGCCGTAAGGGTAGACGCCTATCACGGTGGCGTATTGGTCAGCTCTACCATGCGCGATATACAGGTAGTAGTGGTCAACTGTAGTACAGCCAGTACTCCCCCTCCATATCTCCTCAATAAATTTGACGTACCGCATGTGACCGGTGGTGTGATCTATGATAGTACCAATATAGGAGTGTGCCCTGGTACCAGGCTCCAGTTTGTGCTGCGTGCCACGAGCGATGCCAATAACTCCTTTGTACGCGACTCTGCGGCATTCAGCCAGGTACTGCCTGGCTCTACCTATGTGGTGACGCACACAGGCGGTATCCATGATACCTCTACACTCACCGTGACCTGGACCCCGGTCAATGCTGACAGCGGCTTCCACTACCTCTATCTGACCGTATCTGATACCAACTGCCCTAAGCCGGGCAAGCAGGTCTACGCCTTTACTATATCCGTGCTGAATGGCCTCTATGCCGGGCCAAACCTGGTCTACTGCAACGGCGGCCAGCCTGTGACCATACAGGCACATGGTGCCACACACTACCAGTGGACAGACAGTGCCACCGGTGGACCGCCTGTAGGTGTAGTGGGATACAATAGTGACAGCTCGGCTATCATCGTAGCGCCACCTGTGCCAAACTCTACAGTAGGGTATGTGGTGCATGGCGACCTGATAGGAGGGTGCAAGAACTACGATACGGTCATTGTGCGAAATGTACCTAAGTTTACCCTATCGGCGACCGCAGCAGACTCGTCTATATGCAAGTACACCAGCACTACCATCACTGCTACGGCCACACCGGCCAGCGTAGGCCCGTACACCTATCAGTGGACCCCTGCCAATCTGGTGCAAAGCCCCACAGCAGCCACTACCGCTATCACCCCTATACGCAATAGTGGCTGGTACCATGTATTGGTCACTGCCGTGGGTGGCTGTGTGATAGGAGATAGCGTACCGGTCAATATAGAAGGCTCTGCACCACGCATCACCATCACACCTAGCAATAATAACGTATGCCCTGGAGATACGGTGACGCTCACCGGGCAGGGATTTGCGGAGAATGTGGTAGAGTGTGGCCTCGTAGATAGCCTCTGGACAAACTCATACCTGGACCTGCGCACAGTAGGCAATGACAATACCTCATCTACCAACGGTACGCCATATAATGGATTTTACCCTGCAGCACGCGCGCAGTACCTGATACGCGCCTCTGAGATGAATGCTGCGGGCCTGACATCCGGTACCATCACTGATATCTCTTTCTTTGTGAGTCAGCTGGCCAGCACGGTGCCTTACGATAGTCTGAGGGTGAGCATGGGCTGTACCTCAGAGGACTCTCTGACCAGCTTTGTGAGCGGCCTGCAGGAGGTTACTTTCCCGACTTCGTTTATGCCAAATACGGGATGGTCGCCGCACCCATTCACCCAGCACTTTTTCAACTGGGATGGATACTCTAACCTCGTGGTGCAGATCTGCTACACCCGTGGCAGCACGTCATTCAATAATAGTGACTACGTAGCCACCAGTACGACCAGCTACAATGGCTCTACGATCTATGACGAAGATTTTGGCAGCGGCCTGCAGGGCTGCGACCTGAGCAGCTTTCCTACCATACTGAATTCACGGCCTAATATGCGTATCGGTATGTCAGTGCCGGATGTGATGACCTATCAGTGGTCACCAGCCACTCTGGTATGTGACAACTGTCCTCAGACTGCAGTAGTAGTAGGGGCTGATACTACCTACCACCTCACCGTGCACAACAATAGCTGCGTAAATGATACCAGCATACGCCTGACCACCAATAAAAATATAGGCATCAATGCCATACCTGATACTACCCTCTGCGGCCTGGACACGGTACAGCTGGACGTAGTGCTGACCAATGCACCACCGGCAGTGTGCCTGCAAGACTATGTAGTACAGTCTATCCCATACTCAGCTATAGCAGGGGTGGCTACTGCAGTACCATCTTCATCCTTTATGGATGCCTTCGGCTTCAATAATACTGATGACGGTACAGCCGGACCATATAATATACCATTCAACTTCCCATTCTATTGCCAGAATTACAACCGTTTCTATATCAACAGCAATGGCTGGATCAGTTTTGTCAATCCATATCCTAATGCAAGCGGCAGCCTGCAATATATAGCGCAGACATTCCCACCTAGTGCAGCCTTCCAGTATCCGCTCCATGAGGTGGCTCTGATGGTGGGCGACTATGAGGTGAGCAATGGCAATGTCAGCTACTTTATGTCCGGCACTGCACCAAACAGGACCATGGTGATCAAATACACCAACCTGCAGAGCCTGAGCGGCTCCGGCCAGACCAGCGGTGAGATACACCTGCATGAGACCAGTGGTGTGATAGACATCATGCTGCTGTCGAGCACCTTCTCTGGTAGCAATCACACTACCGGTATCAAGGATAGCACAGGTATAGGTGTAGCAGCACCAGGTCGCAATAATAGCCAGTACGTCATATCCTCGTCTGAGGGCTGGCGCTTCACACCGATGAATGGCTCTACTGTAGCGCTCGGCCATACCCAGTGGACGCCCAATGTCTTCCTGAGCAATGACACGATACACAACCCGCTCTCATGGCCTACCACACCGCAAACTTACTATGTAGATGAGTACCTGACCATCAATCAGTTTACTAATCCTACTACCTGCCATGTGAGAGACTCTGTGCATATAGATATTACATCCTTCACCCACAGTGTCACAGCAGCTCCGCTCACTATCTGTCCGGGCGATACCTCCAGGCTGACATTTGTATCGGGACAGAATATCAGCTCGTACTCCTGGACCCCGGCCAATATGGTGGATAATCCGACCTCTGGCAGCCCGCTGGCTCAGGTATATGATACGACCAAGTTCTTTGTGACAGCTATAGATGTGAATGGCTGCCGCGGCCGGGACTCTGTGACCGTCAACGTAGTGCCTACACCACGCGTACATGTAAACTCGGGTGCCACTATCTGCTATACAGATTCAGTACAGCTTTCAGTTTCCGGGTCTTATAGCAACTATCAGTGGTTTGTGCTCGATACAGCCTCTCCGTCTGACCGTGACACGCTGGGTACCGGTGCTACACAGACTGCACATCCACGCGGCTACTATCTGGTACGCGTATTGGCAGCAGGCTCTACCTGCTACTATTATTCAGATACGGCGCTGGTGGATTCATTTCCGCATCCGCGGCTGGGTGTCACCTCCAGTGGTCCTGATTCATTCTGTACGGGGGGCAATGTAGTACTGGAAGTGACACAAGGGTACAATAGCTACCAGTGGACCCCTGCCGGTGGCGGTGCCAGCGCTGTACCGGTGACCACTTCCGGCACTTACTCTTACACCGCCCTCGATGCCAATGGCTGCCATCTTTTCTCTGACACGGTGCACGTATTGGTGTCAAATCCTCCTGCTATCATCTTTGCACCATACAAGAATCCTATCTGCTCAAACGATGTAGATACCATCTCTGTGACTACCAATCCTCCAGGCTACCCTGTGGTCTGGATGCAGGGCGTGACACAGGTAGCATCTGGCAATACTTTCATAGCTACCGGCCCGGGTACTTATGATGTAGTAGCGAGCGCAGGTTGCCCTACGGATTCCCAGTTTGTACTGAGCAGTGCGCCATCTCCGGTGGTGCAGCTCGACTCTGCTGGCCCGATCAGTGCCTGCGGCTGTACACCGATACCTGTCACAGCCAGCGCAGTGCCTGCCTCAGCATCTGATACCTACACATGGACCGCAGACGGATCACAAGGCGCTACCTACAATATTGACAGCTCCGGCACTTATACCGTGGTGGTAATGGATGCGAATAACTGTACCGCATCTACCTCTATCACTGCTACACTGACCTGCCCTCAGATCACGCTTAGTGTACAGAGGGACACGATCTTTGCAGCAGATACCAATAGGCTCTATGTGACCCCGGCGCAGAGTGTAGTGCTGACCTCATTTGCCTGGACACCAGTGAGCAATGTAGTGTCACCTACCGAGGCTAATACGGCTGCTACGGCCCAGCATACAGGTATAGATACCTTCTATGTCACAGTGACTGACAATAACGGCTGTACCAATACCAAGTTCATCACCTTCGTAGTGATAGAGCCAGGCATCTACCGCATGCCTACTGCCTTCACTCCAAACGGTGACGGCAAGAATGATCACTTCTATCCGGTGCTGAATGGTCCGGGCACGACAGCCAGGGTCACCGCATTCCGGGTGTATAACAGGTGGGGCCAGCTGGTGTATGACAATCCGGTCGCTCCGGGCTGGGACGGCTCCTTTGGCGGCAATGCGCAAGCGACTGACACCTATACCTACTTTGTGACAGTAGAGATGCCAGATCCGCTGGACGCTTCCAAAACCAAGCAGACCTCCGCAGAGGGTAATTTTCAACTTTTTAGATAATTATTAATATTGTATCATTACAGAGTTAAAATAAGCTATTGAGTATTAGAGCTATCTGAAGATCCCTATTGTCAGAAGCTCTGTTTATCGAACAAAATCAAAATGATGAAGAAATTATCTACTGCACTCCTGCTGATCGTGAGTGTCTTGGGTATTCAGGCGCAGACTTATCCTGGCCAGCCACGTGTGACCATAGGCGGATCACACAGTGTCAATATCCCCTGCGGTGGCGTAAGCTGCTACAATGCCAGCGCTACCAAGGTACAAACGGGATACACATCTGCCTACGTGGTGGATTCTATACCTTTCCTCACTATCCCTACTACCGGCGCGACCAACGTACCCGTAAACTCGGATGACGTCTGGTCCAGCCTTATCAACATGCCGTTCACCTTTTGCTATTTTGGCAATAACTATAACCAACTGGTCATAGGCTCTAACGGTATCATCAGTTTCAATACCACCTATGCCGGTGGTACGTGCAACTGGCAGCTGAATACCGCCACCACATCTCTGCCGATACCAAACTCCAACCTGCCTCTCAATAGCATCATGGGCCCATATCAGGATATCTACCCGCCATCTGGTGGTACGATCAGCTATGTGACCCTCGGCCAGGCACCACGCCGCGTGTTTGTAGTGTCATTTACTGCAGTCCCACAGTTCTCCTGCACCAGTATCAACTCTACCAGCCAGATCGTACTATATGAAGGCACCAATATCATAGAGACCTACATAGCCCAGAAGGTGCTGTGCTCTACCTGGAATAACGGCAATGCCATAGAGGGCATTCAGAATAGTACCGGTACAGTAGCCTATGCAGTGGCCGGCCGCAATAACTCTCAGTGGACTGCTACTAACTCTGCCCATAGGTTTACCCCATCTGCCAATACTGCTACTGTGACCACTACTGCCTGGCACCAGCTGGGTAGCACTACGGTGATATCTACAGCAGATACAGCGCAGCTCTGCCCGCCTACCAATGGTACTACTCAATTTGTAGTAGATGTGACCTACCTCCAGTGCGACCCTGCCCGTACGGTAGTGGTATCTGATACGATGAGCATCTCAGTGACACAGTCGGCCGGTCCAGACCAGTACCTGAGCTGCCCATCCGCAGTAGACTCCGTGACCATGAATGCTACAGGCACAGGTACCTGGGTAGCTCTGGCTGGCAATCCTGCCACCACAGTGATCCACAACCCTACGTCTCCGGGTACCTCTATATCAGGTTTTGGTCCTATAGGTACATATTACTTTACATGGAGCTCTGCCCTGTGTACTGATACAGCGGTAGTATTTGTATCATCTCGTCCGGACGCAGGCCCTGACCAGGCTACCTGCGTAGGAGGCACTGTGACCATGGCCGCTACCGGCACCGGCAACTGGACCGCCCTGCCAGGCAACCCTGCTACTACTACTATCGCTAATCCTCTCAGCCCTACCACATCCATATCAGGCTTCAGCGCAGGTGGTGTATATAACTTTGTCTGGCATTTTGCCAGCTGTGTGGATACGGCTACGGTCCTAGTACCGGTATTCACTACCAGTGCTACCGGCGATACATCTCTTTGCAAATACCTGACCACTACGATATCTGCCTCGGCAGCTCCGGCAGTACTCGGCCCTTTCAGCTATCAGTGGCTCAATGCCGGCCTCGTACAGTCGCCGACATCCGCTACCACGCAGATCAATCCGCTGCAGAATACAACTGACTTTGTAGTGCAGGTGACTGCATCCAATGGATGCGTGCTCTATGATACCGTGCATATCGTACTGGCCGGTGTGGCCCCACGTATCTCTATCACGCCATCTGCTCAGCAGGTGTGCCCTGGAGATGTGGTGAACCTTAATCCGACCATCCTGGTGGCCAACCTCGTAAACTGCGGCACCCTGGTAGATACTACTCCGGACAATGCCCTGCTCTCTATCGGATCTGTAGGCACCAGCACCAGTACTACTACAAACGTGACCACACCATATAATGCTTCGTACCGGAAGGCTAAATTCCAATACCTGATCACAGCGGCTGAAATGAATGCAGGCGGCCTCTCCAGCGGAGCCATCACTGACCTTTCATTCTTTGTGACGCAGCTCAATACATCGGCCGGATACGACAGCTTCTCTATCAGCATGGGCTGCACCAGCCAGACTGTCCTGTCAGGTTCGTTTAATAATACCCTCCTGGAGGTATTGCCTCCTACGCATGCATCACCAAACCTGGGCTGGTCACCACATCCGTTCCAGCATTATTTCAACTGGGATGGTGTGTCAAATATCATAGTGCAGGTGTGCTATACACTGCCTACATCCGCTACCAGTGACTATGTAGCATTTACCGCTACCTCTGGCAATACTGTAGCCTACTCCCGCAGTACAGCTACGGGCAATGGCTGTAATATCACCGCTACACCTACATTCTCTACCAATAGGCCTAACATGCGCTTTGGTATAGCCGCACCTCCTGTGCTGCGCTACCTGTGGTCGCCGGCTACCGGAGACTGCGATACATGTGCTTCCGTCTCCGTCACTGTGACACGCGATACCACATACCACCTCAGGGTAGATGACAATGGATGCGTAAACGATTCTTTCGTGACCGTGACGATCAATCCATACCTGGCTCTGCACGTGAGCCCTCGTGATACATCTTTCTGCAACGGTGCTGACACCGTACAGCTGAACCTGTCTCTGGCCAACCCGCCATCCAGCGTATGCCTCCCTGACTATACTGTGGCATCAGTGCCATATGCTACTATCGCAGGTATAGCTACCAATGTGCCTACGGCTTCATTTTTGGATGAGTTTGGTTTCACCAGCAGTACCGATGATGGTGTGGCCGGTCCATTCAGCATGGGTACAGGTTTCAGTTTCCCATTCTACTGCAATAACTATACACAGGTGTACTGCAGTACCAATGGCTGGATATCTCTGACCAATCCATATCCCGCTACTACAGGCTCACTGCAGTATGTAGCACAGACATTCCCGCCTACAGCAGGTTTCCGCAATCCGCTCCATGAGATAGCCCTCGCAGTAGGTGACTATGAGGTGACCAGCGCCAGCAATGTTTCTTACTTCCTGACCGGCACCGCGCCAAACAGGATCTTTGTCGTGAAATATACCAATCTGCGTAGCCTCAATAGCGCCGCACAGACCCTCACCGGCGAGGTGCATCTCTATGAGACCACCGGGGTGATAGAGGTCATGCTGCAGTCATGCAGCTACTCCGGTACAAACCATACTACCGGTATCAAGGATGATACTAACATAGGTGTAGCAGCTCCTGGCCGCAATAACCAGCAGTACACAGTGACCACACCGGAAGGATGGAGGTTTACGCCGCACAATGGACCTAGCGCTTTCATACAAGGCGTGGTATGGTCTCCTAACGGCGGTACCCTGAGCAATGATACTATCGTAAATCCACTGGCTACTCCGTCAGCTACTACCACATACATAGCAGATGTGACCATCGCTATCAATCAGTTCACCACTCCGGAGGTCTGTCATGTGCGTGATTCGTCTATCGTCCGCGTGGGCAATTTCCCTCACTCCGTCACTGCCACTCCATCTGTAGCCTGCGTAGGCAGCAGCTCTCAGCTGGCCTTTGTCTCTACAGACTCTGTGATCAGCTATACATGGACCCCGGGCCCGCCAGCACTGAGCAGTACCACTATCAGCAATCCGCTGGCTACAGTGTATGATACGACTACTTTCTACGTGACCGCTATGGACTCAAATCACTGTACGGTCCGTGATTCGATCACAGTATTCACATACCCTACGCTGCATCCGTCCCTCGGCCATGACTCTACTATCTGCTATACAGACTCAGTAGTGCTCAGCCTGCCGGGTACTTACTCCAGCTATGAGTGGTATGTACCGGGCGCAGCTGCCCCTGCAGCCACCACGCCTACACTGGCAGCACTGCCAAACTCAGCCTATGTAGTGCGCCTGCTGGACGCCGCTACCGGCTGCTACTTCTATACAGATACTGTACACATCGATTCATTTGCACACCCTATACTGCAGGTCACTGCCAGTGGCCCGCTCCAGTTCTGTACCGGTGGAAATGTAGTCCTCACAGCAGATCAGCTCTTCACAGGCTATATGTGGTCAAATGGCTCTAACCAGCAGGTCATACCTGTCACGACCACAGGCAGCTACTCCTACACGGCCAGCGATGCGCACAACTGTGTACGCTACTCAGATACCGCCCGCGTAGTAGTGGCCACACCACCAGCTATCATCTATGATCGGTTCAAGCCAGTGATATGCGCCAGCGAGAGCGACACGATAGTAATACATACCGTGCCAGGCGGTGTGCCGACCACATGGTCTCAACCGGGAGGTCCGGTACTCGCCAGCGGAGATACCTTTGTCACTTCTACCCCTGGCACCTATCAGATCACCGCATCTGCAGGCTGCCCTACAGATTCAGTCTTTACTCTCACAGTGGCGCCGGGACCGCAGATCGATACGCTGTATGACACTGCGATATGCAGCTGTACTCCAGCCTATGTAGTGACTGCCAATGCCACCTCTGCATCCCAGCCTGTCGGCTACGCCTGGTCCAATGGAGCGATAGACAATGTCCTGCACGTAGATGTGCTCGGTAGCAATACTTATACACTGACAGTGACAGATGCCAGCAGCTGTACGGCCACTGCATCTGTAGCGGTTAGTATCAATTGCTTTGAAGTGCATGCGATCGCGCCGGAAGACAGCGTGATACGTGGCACATCCTTTGCCCTGCTGGACTCTCCGGCTCACACCGGCCCTATCAGCTACGTGTGGACACCTGCAGACTCACTGAGCAATCCGTATGAATCAGCTACCAAGGCTGTTGCATTCCGCCCTCAATCTATGGACACATTCTACCTTACTGCCTTTGACAGCACCACCGGTTGTTCAGCCACTTCATCTGTCATCGTTTACTATCTGGATCTGGGTGGTGTCGTGATGGCTACTGCATTCACGCCTAACGGTGACGGACGCAATGATCGTATGTACCCGGTAGTGAGCACAGGTACTACCGTGAAGGAGTTTCGCGTCTACAACCGCTGGGGACAGACCGTGCATAACAATGCTCTGGCAGGATGGGATGGTAGCTATGGAGGTAATCCACAAGCCACTGATACCTACACTTATTTCGTGACCACAGAGTCTCCGGACGCTGCAGACCCTTCCAGGAAAGTTCAAAAGTCAATCGAAGGAAGTTTTCAACTGTTTAGATAATTATTTGTAGCTTTTAGTAAAAATTTAGATATTCGATGCGCAGATCAAACTCAGTAAATCAGGATAATATGAGATTAAAATTTTATGCGTTTGCCGCTTTTTTGATGGTTGGTCTGGCTGTGAAAGCGCAGGATATTCACTTCTCGCAGTACTATGCCAGCCCTATGACCCTCAACCCTGCTCTGACAGGAAAGTTTGACGGCTTTGTACGTGTGAATGGCATCTACAGGGGCCAGTATTATGGCCTCAATCAGAGCAACTCTCTCTTCCGCACTCCGGGTATCTCCGCTGATTTTTCCCTGCTGAAAGGGGTCATGAAGGGTAACGCTCTCGGTGTAGGTGTAGTGGTCGTAAATGATGCTCAAAATGTGACCGCCACTGATGAGAATGGCCAGAGTGTAGGCGGCAAGATCAATACCACCACCATAGGTCTGTCTGTAGGCTATACGCTCAATCTGGACAAGAATAAATCTACCCAGCTCTCTGTAGGCCTGCAGCCTAGCTATACCCTTAGGAATAGCAATGGCAACTACCAGTTTCCGGATGCGTTCAATACATCGGACCTGACCTATAATACCTCTAGCCCAAACAATGAGAAGGTCGCAAACCTGAAAAAGAATTATTTCAACTTTGATTTCGGTGTTTTCTTCAATACCAAACCACTGAGCTGGCTCACGTTTTATGCCGGCTATGCCATGGCTAATGTGGCTCGCCCTCAGACAGCTATACTCAGCTCCAGCAAGGATGGCAAACTGCCTTTCCGCCATGTGGTGCACGGTGGCTTTGAGTTTGAGATCAAGAGCAGGTGGGTACTCATCCCCGGCTTCCTCTATCAAAACGAAGCCAAGGCTAATGAAGCTAATGCTGGTCTGACCGCCGGCTATGTGGTAGTGAATAAGGAAACTGATGGCAAGCGCAAGAAGGCTACCATCTTCCTCGGCCTGTGGAATCGTATGGGCAATGACGTGAGCTCAGCCTTCCAGTATCGCAATCTGACACCAAAAGTAGGTATGGAATATAACAACTTCCGCCTCGGTTTTGCGTATGATATCACGATGGGCAATATGGCCAAGGATGCTCATGCAGTGCCAAACATCTACAGGCCACAGGCCTATGAGCTGGCGCTGAGCTATATCTTCGGCCTACCTAAGCCGCCTAAGGAAAACCAATGGCTCTTTAACCCTCGTTATTAATACCAAACCTCTCATAATTATCAACCCTTAAAAAAGCATCCAGACCTAAGTCATGAAAAAACTTTTAGCAGCAGTATTATTGTTCTCGATGGTCCTGGGAGTACAGGCGCAGGATTCTGACACCAAAGACAAGGATCGCAAGGACGTAAGAAAATACCCAAACCTCAAGCCAGGCAAGAAAAAGAAGCTGGCTGCTCAGCTGGTCAAGGACGGTAGCTATTACAATGCTATCGAGTACTATGAGGATGTATTGAAAGACAATCCAGAGGACATCAAGACCATACATATCGTAGCTGAG